>JALHVH010000313.1 GCA_022867105.1 Candidatus Aminicenantota bacterium | reverse complement strand
TCCCTCAGTTTCAGCATCTTCTCCAAACTCCTCGAGACGGACCGGCACAAGCGGATCTCGGCGTCACTCCAGCAGCTGTTTCAGACCGACAACCCCCTCAACCGCCGGCCCGAGGTCGAGGAGAAGGTCAAGGCCCTCCTCTCGGGGACGTCCGGCCAATTCATCTCCGAGATCTACAGGCAGACCTTGAGCTCGCTTCTGAAGGACATCCACTTCGACAAGAAGATCGCCTTCGATCACGAACAACTGGCCGTCAACTACCGTTACATCCTCCTGAACGTCCTGGCCCGCGAAACGGATGTGGGCCGGATGGCAGCCACCATAGAAAGGGTCTTGGGGATGTGGGATGAGATCGCCGACCGCGGGGATTTCGAGTTCCTGAGTTCGCTCCAGGAAGTCCTCCTGTCCAAACGGTCGGCCTTCCCCAAGGACCCGGCGCTCCAAAAAATCGACGATGTCGTCGGTGAATGCGTCGAGAGAGCCGTGCTCGACGAGGGGGTCTCCCCCTATTTCGACCAGCTCATCTCGGGCCTGTCGGAGAGCCGGCTTGGCCTCGATGTCTATCTAGGGAAGATCTTCTCTGAAGGCAGGATCACGCCGTTCATCCTTCGGGCATATTACCGGTTCTTCAAAGAAAAAATGGACGCCCTGACATCCCGGCTGAAAGAAAAGCGGCAGGACAGGTCATTCCTCGACCGGATCATCGCGGCTTCGAAGACCATCGATTCGTCCCTGTCCCAAACGGTCCTCAAGGCCGTCTACAGTGTGGGAGACGAGTCCGTCCGGGGGGAGGTCCTCAGGGCCATGGATTGCCTGTCTGAGATCGACAAGGATTTTTTATTTCCTATCCTCAGGTCCCCGAAGATCTCGCTCAAGAGTGAGGCCCTCGTCATCCTGACGGGCCGCGACACGACGCGGAAGAGAGCGCTCGACCGTTTCCTCAGGTTCCAGTCCCCCTACGGCATCTTGAACAAGAAGCTGAGAGCCCATATCCAGATCGTGGAAAGCAAGGAACTTCGCGAGGCGGCCGGACATCTCGAACGGCTTGGCCGGAGGAAGTCCTGGTGGAACCGATCGCTGAGGAAGGAAGCCCGTCGCGTGCTGGAGAAGTGGAATGAAGACGGACGTTAAGAACGTATTCATCGGCCTGCTGAACGCCATCCAAGCGGGAAAGATCTACTCCGAGGGCCATCCGACGTTCAAAGAATTCGTTGATGTGCTTTATCGGCGGCTCGTCGAACATCTCGGAGAGAAAAGGGAGATCATCCTGGGGATCATCGAGGGCGAGCTGGCTTGGGAGGATGAGATCTATTTCGAACTGAGCCAGCGGCTGAAGTCCCTTGTCGAGTTTCTCCAGGAATGCGGGATCAACAGGATCATCTTTCGGCCGGGCCTGCGCCCCGATGAACTGTCCGCATTCATCACCTTTCTCACGCGGCCCGGGAAGAGAAGGTCCCTCGAATCGCAGGAAACGGACGAGCTCCAGGGGCTCGAGAACATCCATGTCGGCAAACTGAGGGCCGGGGCCGCACGGCCGGCAAAGGGCGACGCCGACCGCGAGCGTCACGCCCGGTATGAAGGTTCCCTGGAATTCGCATCGCGCTCTCTGACGGCCGTTCTGAACAAGGAAGAGGTCGATTTCCTCGACCTCCGTTTTAACATCCTCAGCGTCATGGAAAACTTCATGGGCAGGCACCAGGAGTTGCTGAACCTCATTTCGGTGAAGGAAAAGGACCTGATCACCTTCGTCCATCTCCTGCACGTTTCCGTCCTTTCGATGTCTTTCGCGTCGAAACTGGGATTCGCAAAGGATGATGTCCTGGACCTGGGGATTGCCGCACTCTTCCATGATGTGGGAAAGCTCCACATTTCCTCGGAGATCCTCAAGAAAGAGGGAAAGCTGGCCGATGACGAGTTCGCCCGCATCAAGGGCCACCCCCTTCTGGGGTCGATGATCCTCCAGGGGTACCAAGACACTTTGGGGATCCTCCCGCCCGTAGTGGCCTTCGAGCACCATCTCCGTTTCGACAGGAAAGGGTATCCCAAAGTCTCCTATCCGCGTCCTCCCCACGTCGCCTCGCTCATCGTCTCCTTATGCGACGTCTATGACGCGCTGGCCCAGAAAAGGTCCTACAAAACGGATTGCCCTCCCAACAAGATCCATGAGATCATGAACCTCGAAAAGGGGAAGCTCTTCGACCCCGCCCTTCTCGACAGGTTCTTCCAGGTCATCGGCGTTTGGCCGATCGGGACCATCGTCATGCTCACCGATGGACGGGTCGCCGTGGTCCGGGAAGTGAACGAACAGGACATCTTCAAGCCCAAAGTGGAGGTCGTCCATCCTGAAGCGACCGGAGAGATCATCGATCTCCTCGAGGCCAAGGAGAGGGTCCAGGTCCGGGAGGCTTTGAATCCCATGGGCAAAGGGCAGAAATACCTGGAACACGTTTTCGCAGGTGGATAGTCGCCACGCGCGGACCCGGTGGTCCCCCGAAAAAAGCGAGATCACTCCCCTGTCTTGCCGGAGCGGGAGAGTTTCACCCATTCGTCGCGGAGAGTGACGGTGCGGTTGAAGACGAGGTTTCCGGGCGCGGAATCCAGGGGGTCCGCGAAGAAGTAGCCGAGCCTCTCGAACTGATGACGGCTGCCGGGCTTCGCGTCCTTCAGGCCCGGTTCCATCCGGCATCCTTTGAGGACTTCCAGGGAGCCTGGATTCAGGTTCGTCTTGTAGTCCACGCCTTCAGGGACGTCGCCGGGGTCGCGGACCGTGAACAGCGTCTCGTGGAGACGGACTTCGGCTTCGACGGCGTGGGCGGCCGAGACCCAGTGCAGGGTGGACTTGACCTTCCGGCCGTCGGGGGAATCGCCGCCGCGCGTCGCGGGATCGAAGGTGCATCGCAGCTCCACGATCTCGCCTGTCGCCGGGTCCTTGACGACCTCCTCGCACTTGATGAAATAGGCGGAGCGCAATCTCACTTCGCGTCCGGGGGCGAGCCTGTAGAACTTCTTCGGCGGGTCCTCCATGAAGTCCTCCCGCTCGATGAACAACTCCCGTGAGAAAGGGACCTTGCGCGTTCCTAGGCTCAGGTCCTCGGGGTTGATCATGACATCGAACTCCTCGACCTTGTCCGGGGGATAGTTCAGGACCACGACCTTGAGCGGCCGGAGGACGGCCATGGCCCGCGGCGCCGTCCGGTTGAGCTCCCCGCGAAGGCAATTGTCGAGAACACCTGCATCCACGATGCTGTTGGCCCTGGCGACGCCGATGAGGTCGCAGAAGGCCCGGATGGACTCCGGCGTATAGCCGCGCCGCCTGAGGCCGGAGATTGTGGGCATGCGCGGGTCGTCCCAGCCGCTGACGAAACCCTGTTCGACGAGCTCCAAGAGCTTCCTCTTGCTGAGGACCGTGTGGCTGACGTTGAGGCGGGCGAATTCGATCTGCTGGGGATGGTGGATTCCCAGCTGGTCCAGGAACCAATCGTAGAGGGGCCTGTGGACCTCGAACTCGAGCGTGCAGATCGAGTGGGTGATCCCCTCGATGGAGTCGCACTGGCCGTGAGCCCAATCGTAGGTCGGGTAGATGCACCAGGCGTCCCCCCTCCTGTAATGCGTCTCCCTGCGGATCCTGAACATCAGGGGATCGCGCAGGAGGAGATTCGGATGAGTCATGTCGATCCTGGCCCGGAGCGTCCTTGATCCGTCCGGGAACTCGCCGTCCCGCATGCGCTTGAAGAGGTCCAAATTCTCTTCGACGGTCCGGTTTCTCCAGGGGCTCTCCTTGCCGGGGCGGTTGATCGTCCCCCGGTATTCCCGGACCTGGTCCACCGTCAGGTCGCAGACGTAAGCCTTGCCTTTCCGGATGAGCTCGATCGCGTACTCATAGAGCGTCTCATAGTAATCCGAAGCAAAGAACTCCCGGTCCTCCCA
Organism: Candidatus Aminicenantota bacterium; assembly: GCA_022867105.1. GTDB lineage: Bacteria > Acidobacteriota > Aminicenantia > Aminicenantales > Saccharicenantaceae > JALHVH01. Next base: position 7,704 of record JALHVH010000313.1, on the reverse strand, counting down.
GTCGAACCCCAGCCACCGCACGTCCTCCTTGATGGAATCGACGTACTCGACTTCTTCTGTCTCGGGGTTCGTGTCGTCGAAACGGAGGTTGCATAGACCGCCGTACTCGGCGGCCAGCCCGAAGTTGAGGCAGATGGACTTGGCATGGCCGATATGGAGGTAGCCGTTCGGCTCCGGCGGGAAGCGGGTGCGGACCTTACACGTCCCGAAACGCCCCGCTTTCAGGTGCTCGTCGATGATCTCCTTGACGAAGTTCGCCTTGGATCCGACTGTCTCATCCATAGGTCACTCTCCTCATGCGTTTCAAAACGACGTCCTTGCCGAGGACCTCCATCATCTCGAAGAGGCCGGCGCCCTTGGTCTTCCCGCTGACGGCGACGCGGGCCGGGTGGATGAGAACGGCGGGCTTCACCCCTTTCTCCTCCGCCAGTTCACGGCAGGCTCTTTCTATGGCGTCGTGTCCGAAATCCTCGAGCGCCTCGAGCCGGGCGGCGAACGCCTCCAGGGATGCGCGGTCCTCCTCCTTCTCGATCCGCTTCCTGCCCTCTTCTTCCAGGGCATAATCGTCTTTGAAAAAGAAGTCCGTCATCCCCGGGAACTCGCCGAGCGTTTTGATCCTCACCCGGTAAAGCTCCAAGACTTTGGAGATGTAGGAGTCATCCTTTCCGGAAATATCGAATTTCGCGTCCCGGAGATGCGTCTTGATCAGGGGCAGGAGCGTCTCGCCGGGGGCGGCCATGATGTATTCGGAATTGATCCAGCGGAGCTTCTGGACGTCGAATTTGGCCTGGACGTCGTTCATGGCCGTGATCTCGAATTCCCGCACGGCATCGGCGAGGGGCATGACCTCCCGCCCATCCTTTGGCGTCCAGCCCAGCAGGATGAGGTAGTTCGCCAGCGCCTCGGGGAGGAAACCCTCCGCCTGGTATTCCCGGACGGAAACCCCGCGGTGCCTTTTGGAGAGTTTCGCTCCGTCCGGACCCAGGATGAGCGGCATGTGTCCGAACTTGGGCAGTATCAGGCCGAGGGCCTCGTAGAAGAGGATCTGCTTCGGCGTATTGGAGACGTGGTCGTCCCCCCGCAGGATGTGGGTGACGCTGAGAAAGGAGTCGTCGACGACGCACGAGAAGTTGTAAGCGGGCGAGCCGTCGGACTTGACCAGGACCTGGTCCCTGATGGTGTCGGTCTGGAAGGAGATCGTGCCGTGGACCAGGTCGTGGACTTCGATCGTCCGCCCCGGCTCCACCCGGAAGAGGATGGCTTCTCCCTCCTTGTAGGCCTTGCCCGCGGCCAGCAACCCTTCCGCTTTTTCCCTATAGACATCGAAACGCTTGCTCTGGAAAATGGGCTCCTCGTCCCAGTCCAAGCCCAGCCAGCGGAGGTCATCGAGGATCTCGTCCAGAAACCGTGTTTCGGACCTCTTCAGGTCCGTGTCCTCGATCCTGAGGAGGAACTTGCCTCCTGTGTGCCTGGCGTAAAGCCAGTTGAAGATGGCCGTCCGGGCGCTCCCGATATGCAGGGATCCCGTCGGGCTCGGGGCAAAACGCACTCTGACCATGGCCTTCTCTTTCGTGTTCAAGATGATCGAAGCCGCGGCGCAAAGGCCTCGGCCGGCATTCGACCTATGCCGGTCGACACCTTATTTTACAGCAAACGCCCCGCTTCAAACAACGGCCGTTCGCACTCAGCCACGTGCAAGCCCGGACGGGGCGTCCGGCACTTAACTCGGGAACGGGGACGGTCGCCGTCACTTCCCGAGCTTTCCGGTCAACTCCGCGGCGAGCTCCGGCCGGACGATGAAGCCCGCGTCTTCGGCCTTCGGCCCCGGTATTTCCCTTGAAAGCTGACGGGATCCGCGGTAATCTAGGAAAGCCATGCCGAAGAGGCGGAGATGATTAAGGAGAACCAGCCATGAAGATCAAGTTTTTCGCATCGATTCTATTCGTCCTATTCGTCGTCCTCTTGGCGCCTCTCTGCCGCGCCCAGGAGAACGGGGGACTCATCCAGCAGGCGGACAGCCTCTATGAGCAGCGGGGAGACCTGGCCAGGGCAAGAGAAGCCCTGGATAAATGCCGTGAAGCCCTTTTGACGGGCGAGGATCCTTATGGGGCTTACTGGAGGATGGCCAGGGTCGAGTATTGGATCGGAGACCATACCCGGGACAACGGCGAAAAAAAGAAGATCTTCGAGCAGGGTATTTACCACGCCAAGAAGGCCGTCCAGCTGGTCGGAGACAAACCCGAAGGCCATTACTGGCTGGGCATCAATTACGGTGTTTACGGCGAGGCCAAGGGCATCCTCAAAAGCCTGTCGCTGGTCAAGCCCATCAAGGAAGAGATGAACAAGGTCCTGGCCATGGATCCCGCGTTTGACGACGGCGGAGCGGACCGGGTCCTGGGCCGTGTCTATCATGAACTTCCCGGGTTTGCCGGCGGCAGCAAGAAGAAGTCCCTGGAGCACCTCTTGAAGTCCAGAGAGATGGGCCCCCGGGTCGGGCTCACCCGGATCTACCTGGCGGACACCTACCTGTCTATGGACGAGATCGAAAAGGCCCGGCTGGAGCTGGAATTCGTGGTGGCCATGGAACCCGATCCGAAGCTCATCCCGGAAACGGCGGAAGAGAAAGAGATGGCCCGCAAACGGTTGGAAAAGAAAGAGTTCCGAAAGACTCGATAGACCGCCGCTCTCGCGCCCGGCTAATCCGGCTTTATTCTTGTCCGGCCTATCCAACCGTTATCAAATGAACGGCTGTTCTATCGACGGGCTGGGTTGGCTGAAGAACTTCGCTCCGTCGTCCGTGATGTGCATGTCATCCTCGAGCCGGACACCGAACTCGCCGGGAATGACGATCATGGGTTCGTTGGTGAAGCACATGCCCGGCCGCATGGGCGTATTATTGCCGCGGACGAGGTAGATTCCCTCGTGGCCGTCCAGGCCGATACCGTGCCCCGTCCGGTGCGGAAGTCCCGGGACCTTGTAGTCCGGTCCGAGGCCGGCGTCGGTCAGGACCTTGCGGGCGGCCAGGTCAACGGCCTCGCAGGGAACGCCCGGCTTGGCCGCCTGGAAGGCCGCCAGCTGGGCCTTTTTTTCCAGGTCCCAGACCTCCCTCTGCCTCTTGGTGGGCTCGCCAAAGACGATGGTCCGGCTGATGTCCGAGCTGTAGCCCTCGACCTCGCAGCCGCCGTCCATGAGGACGATATCCCCCTTGCGGAGCGTCCGGGGCTTGATACTGCCGTGCGGAAACGCCGTCTGTTCGCCGAAGCCGGCGCCGATCCCGCCCGAAACGCCCAGGGCGCTGAAAGCGGCCCGGGCGTTGGCGCCGAACTCGCCCTTGGTCATGCCCTCCCTGAGCATGGTCAGGGCCGCCTTATATGCGGCGACCGCGATATCGTTGGCCCTCTGCATGAGGGCCAGCTCTGCCGGCGACTTGATGACCCGGCAGCCGATGGTCACAGGGTCGGCGCTGACGCAGTCAATCCCCGGAACCGCCTTGCGGATGCCGTCGTAAAGGAAGAAGCGGACCTGCTCTTCAAGGCCGATCCTCCCTGTGCAGAGGCCGCGGCTGGCGATGACATCGGCGATTGCCCGGAATGGGCTTTCGTCTTCTTCCCAGGTCCGGATGTCGCTTCCGAAACGGATCTGCTCCCGGGCCCGGTCCTCCTCGAACTTTGGGCAGACCCAGGCCATCTCGCCCCGGGCGGGCAGGACCCAGAGGAAGGTCCGTTCGCTGTTCCACCAGTTGACGTCCGTGAAATAGACCAGGCTCGAGCCGCCCTCCATGGCGATCGCGTCGATCCCGATCTCGACCATAAGCTGCCTGGCCTTCTCCATCCGGGCCAGGCGCTCCGCGTCCGAAATGCGGACGATCCCATCCGTCATGGGTTTCAAGCCCGCGATCGGGCCGTTTTTCTTCAGCTCCTGCACGGGGGAAGCGAGTACACGTCCCCCGACCCAAGCCGCTCCTGCGGCGCCCGCGGTCGTTTTCAGGAAGTTCCTTCGATTCAAGCTCAACGGTCCTCTCCTTCGTTCACGTTCTTGCCTGCATGAAAAGAGATTGTATCCCTGCTCCGGCGGAAATTCAATTTTTTTGACATCGGCGAATCGCGAGGTATATGATACACGACTTGAAACCAAGAGATCGGGGAGAGGAGGGCACGATGACGAAACGAACCATCCCGGCGCGAGCGGTCCTGGTCGCCGCGATTTTCCTGATGATGGTCCGGGCGGCCGGGGCCACCGCTCCCAAGGTCAAAATGCCCAAAGAAAAGAAGCTCGTCCTGGACCTCCTGGCCGCGCCCGAAACCATCGAGAAGTACGGGAAGATCTCGGACGCCATCTGGTCCTACGCCGAGCTCGGACTCCAGGAGTTCAAGTCCTCCAAGCTCCTGGCCGACACCCTCGAAGGGGCGGGCTTCAAGGTCGAGCGCGGCCTGGCCGGCATGCCCACGTGTTTCTTGGCGACATACGGCGAAGGAAGTCCCGTGATCGGCCTCCTGGGCGAGTTCGACGCCCTGCCCATGCTTTCCCAGAAGGGGCGGGTCGCGAAGAAGGAGCCCGTCGTCGAAGGCGCCCCGGGGCATGGCTGCGGCCACAACATGATGGGCACGGCCGCGGCCGCCGCGGCCATTGCCGTCAAGGAGGCCATGGTCAAGTTCAGCCTCAAGGGGACGATCAAGGTCTTCGGCTCCCCGGCCGAAGAGATCGTGGCCAGCCGTCCCTACATGATCCGGGCCGGCCTGTTCAAGGACGTCGACGCCGTCATCGACAATCACGCCGGCGACGGGTTCGGGACCGGTTATGGGACGGACGGGAACTCCATCTCGTCGGCCATTTTCACCTTCAAGGGAAAGACCGCCCACAGCGCAGGCGAGCCGTGGGTCGGCCGGAGCGCCCTCGACGCCGTCGAGATCATGGACGTCGCGGCGAACTTTCTCCGCGAACACCTCCCCCTCCACCACCGCCTCCATTACGTCATCCTGGAGGGCGGCGAAGCCCCCAACGTCGTCCCCGACCGGGCCAGCGTCTGGTATTACATCCGGAGCACCGACGAGGGTCTCGCGGACATGTTCGAGCGCGTCGTCAATTGCGCCAGGGCCGGGGCCCTGGCCACGGGAACCGAGCTCGAGCCCGTTCGGATCATCAGCGCCGTCCACCAGAGCCACAGCAACAAGGCCGCCGCCGAGATCTTCCAGAATAACATCGAACTCGTCGGCATGCCTTCATGGACCGACGAAGAGCAGACCTTCGCCAAGGCCCTGCAGAAAGAACTTAAGGCGGAGGAAAAAGGGATGCCCTCCCAGGTTGAAAAACTGAAGGGGCCGGGAGAAATTTTCGTCGGCGGCGGCTCGACCGATGTCGGCGACGTGACGCTCATCGCCCCCACGGCGACGATCGACTTTCCCGGGGGAGTGCCCGGGACGATCGGGCACCACTGGTCGGCCGTGGCCTGCTTTTACGGATCCGCGGCCTGGAAGGGGCTCATTGCGGGGGCAAAGGCGATCGCGGCCTCGGCCATCGACCTCCTGACCCGCCCGGAGGAGCTCAAGAAGCTGCGGGCGGAGTTCGAAGAGATGGCCAAGAAAACCCCTTACAAGCCGTTTCTCCCGGCCGACTCTCAACCCCCGACGGACCTCAACGAACAGCTGATGCGGAGATGGCGCCCGCTCATCGATCCCTATTAATACAAACGCAAAAAAACAATTACAATGTATGAACGGCACTGAATGCCGTCCTCAAGCCCCCGTAGCGGAAGGGGGACCCGACTTGCTTGGAGGGGGAATCCGCTCCGCCTTCCCCCTTCCAACAGTCGCTTTGCTCCCTGCCTCCCCTCCTCGGTCGCTGCCGCGTCCTGCGGCCAGGGAGAGATATCCCCCTGGACCCCCTTCCCAGATCGGCTTTTTCGACGGGGGGAACCGCCGGGACTGGTTCCCCGGGGGGCCGGGGGAATGAGGGCGGCTTCAGGCCGCTTAAAGTCAGATGTCAGACTATTTAATGCGTTTGTATTAATAGTTCGGCACGATCTTCATGTTGCGGAACATGAAACTATACATGTCCGTCAGGAGGTCGATGGCCTTCGTGATGTTGCTCGAACCGTGGCCCGAGCGCGTCTCGATCCGGATGAGGACCGGGTTGGCGCAGGCCTGGGCTTCCTGGAGCGTCGCCGCGAACTTGAACGAATGGGCCGGGACGACCCGGTCGTCGTGGTCGGCCGTTGTCACCATCGTCGCGGGATAGCAGACACCCGCCTTGATATTGTGGAGCGGCGAGAAGGAAAGAAGGTTCCGGAAGTCCTTCTCGTTATCGCTCGATCCGTATTCCACGACCCAGCCCCAGCCGACGGTGAACTTGTGGAAGCGAAGCATGTCCATGACTCCGACCGCAGGGAAGGCCACTCGGAACAGGTCCGGCCGCTGGTTCACGGCCGCACCGACGAGGAGGCCGCCGTTCGATCCCCCTTCCACGGTCAGGAGATCCTTCGAGGTATATTTCTCCATGATGAGGTATTCGGCGGCGGCGATGAAATCGTCGAAGACGTTCTGTTTGTTGAGAAGCATCCCCGCCTTGTGCCACGCTTCGCCGTACTCGCCGCCGCCGCGCAGTCCCGGCTCGGCATAGACCCCGCCGTTCTCGAGCAGGACGATCGTCGAGGGGTTGAACCCGGGCTGCATGCTGATGTTGAAGCCGCCGTACGCCGTCAAGAATGCAGGGTTCTTTCCGTCGAGCACGAGGCCCTTCTTATGGACGATGAACATCGGGACCTTGGTCCCGTCCTTGCTCGCGTAGAAGACCTCCTTCGTTTCATAGTCCTCCGGGTTGAACTTGACCTCCGCCCTGCGGAAGACCTCGGAAGTTCCCGCGGCTATGTCATACTTATAGATCGTGGGGGGGAAGGTGAAGGAGGTAAATGTGTAGAAGACGACCTTGTCATCCCTCCATCCGCCGAAGCCGCCGGCCGTGCCCAGGGCCGGAAGCTCGATCTCCCGGACGAGCGTTCCGTCGAGCTCATGTTGAGTGAACTTTGTGTTGGCGTCCTTGAGGTAATGGCAGAAAAGCTGACCTCCCGCCGAGCCCGCCCCCGCCAGGACCTCCGGCTTCTCCGGGATGACGGTCCGCCATTTATCGGGGGACGGCGCCTTCGGATCGATGAGGACGACACGATAGTTCGGGGCATCAACGTTCGTGTAAACGAGGATCTTGTCCCCGACGTTGTCGACGGCGGCGCTGTCGTTATCGAACCCCTTGACGAGGAGCTCGAACTTCGCGTCCTTCTTCGCAATGTTCTTGGCATAAAGCTCGTTGCCCGAGGTCCCCTCGGAAACGGACAGGTAAGCGAACTTTTTATCCTCGCCGACGTCCAGGCCTAGATAGCGCAAGGGGTGTTCCCTGTCTTCGGTGACGAGGGCGTCCTTTTCCTGAGGGTCGTCCAGCTTATGAAAAAAGACCTTTTGGAACTCGTTCCTGGCCTTCAGCTCCTCGCCCGGGGCAGGCTTTTCGTAGCCACTATAGAAATAGCCGTCACCGAGCCAGGCAGCGCCTGAGAACTTCACCCACCGCGTCCTGTCGGGGAGCTCGCTTTTCGTGGCGATCTCCATGACCCGGATCTCGGACCAATCGGAGCCCGCCTCCCCCCTGGAGACGGCGGCATAGCGGAAGTCTTGGGAGAAGCTCAGCAGTCCGACGCGGACTGTCCCGTCCACGGAGAGG
>JALHVH010000312.1 GCA_022867105.1 Candidatus Aminicenantota bacterium | reverse complement strand
TAATAATCCAGGAAGGCCTGATGATAGGGGTGGGTGGTGTCTTCATAGGCGTTCCAGAGGAAATGGTGGAGCCGGTCGGTCCCGGTGATGACGAACTCGAAGTAGTCCCATTCCTCGTTCCAAAAGAAGTTGAGGGCCTTCTGGCGGCCGGCCATGGTTTTGGCCAGCTCCTGCCAGAGGAAATCGGGGCTCTCCCGGGACTTTAAAGTATCGATGTCGATCTGGTAGCCCATCTGCTCCAGGGCGGTCCGGTAGGCGGGGGGATAGACAGCTTTGGCCATGTCGAGGGCCACGAAACCGGAGACCAGGATGCCGTTGAGCTTCCGGGCGGGGTAGGTCGACGGCTGGTTGATGATGATGCTCTTTTTCCCCTTCTCACCGAGGACATCCCAGAACGTCCTGGTCTTGATGTCCAGGGAATTTGGGAAGCGGACCTCGTAGGAGTCCGGCTTGAAATCGGTGAAGCCGAAGATGCCATGGGTCCCGGAGTCCTTCCCGGTCATGAAGTTCGTCCAGGAGACAGCCGAGATCTCGGGGAGGCTGGCCTTCATACGGTGGAGGTGTCCGGAATCTATGAGCCTGGCCGCCGTGGACATGACACCCTTGCCGGCCAGGTCTAGGAGCATTGTGTAGGGCACTCCGTCCAGCCCAATGACGCAGGCGCGATTTTTCTTCTTATTCTTAAAGATGGACATAAAGGCCAATTATTATACCCCGATGCCGGTTATTGTCAATCGTACGCTGAGCTCGCTAAATTGACAACGCCGGATGAGGTTGCTAAAGTGATACCTTCAAAAGACACAAGGAGTCCTAGCTTTCTCATGAACATCGACGGATTGTTGAGAGCCCTCGAATCCGGATACCGGGACAAGACCCCGAAGAGCCTCGAGATCTACCGCCGGGCGGAGAAGGTCATGGTCAAAGGGGGAAGCCATACGCTTCGCCTCTGGCAGCCTTATCCTTTCTTCATCGCCGGGGCGGCGGGGGCCGAAGTTTTGGACGCCGACGAGAACTCCTACATCGATTACTGGCAAGGCCATTACGCCAACATCCTCGGACACAACCCGGAGGTCATCCGTAAGGAGCTCGGCGAGCAGATCGGAAAGGGAGCTCTTCAGACCGGTTTCGAAGCACAGCCGCAGATCGAGCTGGCCGAGACCCTGCTCCACCAGCTCGGCCTAAAAGGATACAAGGTCCGCTTCACCACGAGCGGCACCCTAGCCACCATGTATTCGGTGATGCTGGCCAAAGCCCATACGGGCCGGGAATGCATCCTCAAGGTCGGGGGCGGCTGGCACGGCGCTTCACCCTACCTCCTCAAAGGCGTGAAATACCACGCCGGAGTGGGGTTCGAATGCGGCGAATCGGCCGGCGTTTCCGCTGAGATCCTGAAGGAGATCTTGATCACCCGCTTCGATGACGGCGACGACCTCGCCCGGATCCTCAGGGAAAAGGGGAAGGACATCGCCTGCTTCATCTTGGAGCCGTTTATCGGGGTAGGCGGCTTCCTCCCGGCCTCGCGGGAATACCTGGAGCTGGCCCGCCGGCTGACGGAAGAGCACGGGGTCGTCCTCATCTTCGACGAGATCATTTCCGGATTCCGGTTCTGCCCCTCGGGGGTTCAGACGCTCTATGGGGTCAGGCCCGACCTGGCCGCGTTCGGGAAGCTCATCGGCGGCGGGCACGCCGTTTCGGCCGTCGTCGGGAGGGATAAGATCATGGAGGAGTGCGAGGCCCCCGGCCCGGGGAGGATGAAGGTCCTCTTCGAGGGCGGAACGTTCTCCGCCCACTCAGAGTACATGACGGCCGGGCTCATCATGCTCAAGCATCTCATCGAGCGCGCGGAAGAGATCTATCCGCGGTTGGGCCAGGCCGGAGAGAGGCTGAGGCGCGGGATCGAAACGGCATTCGCCGACGAAGGCATCGAGGTCCGCTGCACGGGCTACGGGAACGACGTGGTCAGACAAAGCTCCCTCTTCATGGTCAACTTTCCCCTGGCGAAGTCCGGTCTCAAGAGTCCCGAGGACATCTGGGACCCGGCGGTCTGTGCGGTCCGGCTCAGGGAGGAAGCCCTGAAACTGGCCCTCCTCGGCCGGGGCGTCCATGTTGTCCACGGAGGCGGAGCGGTGTCGACGGCCCATTCCGACGATGTCATCGGCCGCACCATCGATGCCTATAGGGAAGTCGCGAAGACGTTCAAGAAATATGTCTGACCGTTTCGGCGCCATCAAGAATTCCGGCAAAAGGCAGCGAGCATGAGCCCGCGATCACGGGCCTGCTGGGACCGGCGTTACGTCTCATGAACTTGGCCCTCTCGTGTTGGCGAGGGGCGTTGAACAGAAAGATGAGCCAGGGCCGACGCGGCTCTCGACGGCCTCAACATTCACCTCACTGGGCCTGGGCGAGGAAGTAATCGGACACGTTGACGTCGTACGTGTCGGGATCGAGCGCCTTCAGGATGGTCCTGAGGAACTTTTCCGCTCCAGGGTCCTTATCCGTAAGGTCCACGATTTCGCCGTCGACCTTGTTGCCCTGCGCGTTGGTGATGAGTTTGACCTTCGGCCTGAGGAGATACGGCGTTTCGGGGTTGGTATTGAAGACGATCCCGACCTCGCCCGTATCCAAGTGGACGAGCGTGCCGATCGGATAGGCCCCCATCATGTTGACGAAGGCCTTCAGGATGACCGGGTTGAACTCCGTCCTGGAGTGCTCGAGCATCAGGCTCAGGGCCTCGGCCCGCGTGAAGACTTTCTTCCGGTAGATCCTCTTGGTGGTGATGGCGTCGAAATAGTCGACGACCTTGACGATCTTGCTGAACAGGTTCGTTGTTTCCTTCTTGAAATAATGGGGGTACCCTGTGTCGTCCTCCTTGATGTGGTGCTCGAGGGCCACGTGGATGGCCCGGAGGGGAAGACGTTTGAAATCCCTGAGCTGAATGAGTTTCTCGGCGCCCTGGCAGGGGTGCAGTTCCATGATCTCCCGCTCCTCTTCGCTCAACCGGGCCGGCTTGTTCAGGATCTCGATCGGCGTCTCGAGCTTTCCCAAGTCGTGGAAGAACGCCGCCATCCCCAGGTCGACGAGCTCGCCGCGGGTCAGGCCGAGCCTGCGGCCGAGGGCGATGGAGAGCATGCAGACGTTGACCGAGTGGTTCAGGGTGTATTCGTCGTGGTTCTTGATGTTGGTCAGGCCGCAGATGAAGGACTCGTTGTCTGCGATATGGTTGAAAATGGACTGCATGAGGCGCCGGGTCGTGTTCAGTTTGAGGTTCTCGTCCCTCTGTTCCTTCTCGAAAGTCTCCTTGAGGTGGAAGATGCTCAGAAAAAAGAGTTTGGAGGCGTTTTTCTCGAGGCTCGTGAACGTCTCGTTCGGCTGGAACTTTTCCAGGACGACATGGTCGATCCCGGCCTCACGGACTTCCCCGGCGATCTCTTCGAAGGAGAAAGAGGCCTTCTTCTCCCTCTTGGCGAGCACGATCATGAACCGGATGAGCTCGTCTCTGGTCAAGCCGCTGAGGAAGCTCATCGCGCCGATCTCCCTCTTCCTGAACTCCTCCAGGACGAACTTGAAGATGGCGTAGTTGGAAAGGACGAACTTGACTCTGAACCCGTTGAAGAAGATGGCGCCCTGTCGGACCTTGAACGTGGCCTCGTCCTCGGCGGCGGTCACGTCCCTGATCCCTTCGAACAGCAGTTTGGCCTGCTCTTGAAGCATGTCGTTGTTGGACTCGTAGAGCTTGGAGATCTTGAGGACGATGTGGAGGCGAATAAGAAGGTCGACGGCGGTCTTCTGCATCGCTTTGACGTCCTTGCGGTCGCGGGCGTTCGATCCCTCGGCGTTCCCGGCGTTCTCGTTCACGTCCTCTCCTCATGCCCGGCCGTCGCGGGAGCCGAGGCCATCCGGACAAGGGCCCCGGAACAGGCCTCCCGGATCTTCGTCCGGCGGAACGCCGACCCGCGGCGAAGGACCTCCACGGCCGCCGTTGTGGCCATGCTTTCCAGCCCTGAAACGGCGCACAAGCGCATCTCGATCCGGCCGGCCGACGGCAGGAATCCCGGTCTTTCGAGGAGCGTCTTCAGGAAGCGGAAGGCGTCGTCGGTCCGCGACCTTCCCAGAAAGTTGATGATGGCCTGCTTCTCCGCGAGGCCTTTCTTTCGGAACGACCTCGTCGAAGCGTCCCTGATGATGGCCAGGATCCGGGACGCGTCCCCATGGTATTTCAGTTTCAAGGCGGCCTGGATCCGCAGTTCTTCGTCACGGTCCTTGAGAAAGCCGGCCAAGATCTTGTCGGCCATCTCGTCCTCGATGCGCCCGAGGGCGTGGACGGCCTCGATGCGGATGTCTCTGTTCTGGAAACTCAGGAACGTCGCCAAGTGTTGGGCCGCCTTCCGGTCACGGCCCTCATCCAGGAGCCGGATGATCTCCTTGGACAGGTCGGGTCTGGAATCGTCGGCCAGGCTGACCAGCGGACCGAGGTCCTTAAGCTCGAGGCCTTTGAGAAAGCCGAGGACCTTCACCCGGAACTCCGGCACGGGATAGGCCTCGTAGATCTCAGCCGCCAGCGGCAAAGCCTGGTCCCCCAGGAGCCTGAGGTATTCGAAAAAGGCGGCCACGTCCACGGACGGATTCTTCTTGAACATTTCTTTCACGGCGGCCGTGGTCTTTTCTCCGGTGACCTTCTTCAGAAAGTCTTCCAGAGGTCCGGCCTTATCCGGGTGGCGCTCGGAAAGAAACTCCCTGAGCTCCTGGACCTTGTGGATGATCAGGATCGGAACCTGGAAATTTCCGCTATGGAGCTGGTCGACATGGTAATCCAGCATGACGTCCAGGTTCGACTGGAACCGGGACGTGTCCCTCTCCAGGTAGACGAGCTCGATCATGAGGTTCAGGAACTCCTCCTCGGGCGAGATCGTCCGATTGGCGTGGATGAGGGTATTGATCGCATCGACCTCGCGATCGCTGAGCGTGGCGTCGTGGGCCGCCGCGGCCCGCTTGGGAACGGCCCCGTCGCCGCCCGGCTCCTTTTGGCCGGCCATTTCAAGCAGCATCTCTTCCTCGTCCTCCCGGTCCTCCCCGGAGATATCGATCCTCCCCGTGCTGAACCGGGAAGTGTCCACCTTGATGTCGACGACCTTGGCGGCCAGCTCCGCCGGCAGAATGGACGCTCCGGCCTTGGCCTGCCGTTCCACGCGCTCTTCGAGGATCTTGTTCTCCAGATAATCATCGGGGGCGTAATACTGGATGTTGGCCAGGTCCTTTTCCCATAGGGCGGTGACGATATCCGCCTCTTCCGGCGGCTTTCGCGATTCGCGCTTGATGAGCTCGAGGAGATCGGTGATCTCGCCTTTTTCCAAGCCCTCGTAGAAAAAAAGCTTCTGCATCCCGTCCTTGAAGAAAAAGAAGGGGAGGCTCTTGATGGAGAGCTCGTCTTTGTAGACCGGCTTCCCCATGAACGTGAAGGCGAACTCCTCGATGTCGATCTCAAGCTTCCCGTTCGACTCCAGGAACGCCTTCATTTTCTTCGTCAGGTCATCGACGAAGTTCAGGACGGTGGCGTGCTCGGTGGGGAAAATCTTCATCGCGGAGTTCGTGTTGGCCAGGGCCAGCATGATCTCGCGGACCTTCTCCACCAGCTTCGGGTCGGGGGAGAAGCTTTCGGGTTCCATGCTCATCACTAAAAATAAAGGATTTTCGGGGTTTCGTCAATCGGAAACGGACCCCTTGGAGAAGACGTCCGAGAACCGGGATTATTCTCGAAGCGGCGAGCCTTCCATCCAACGTCTGGAAATACCGCGGCAATTCCCTTATGATAGGAACCGGGAACGGAAAGAAGCGAGATCAGATGCCCATCAAGGATGAACTCAAACTGCTGAAGAAGGAGCGGGACGCGCGTGACCGCTCCCGGACTGTCCGGGACAGGTGGCAAAAGATCGACCGGGACGGCGAGAACCTCACGACGAAGGAAAAGCTGGAACGTCTTATCAGCCTCACCCGCCAAAAGAGAGGCCCCGCCGTTAAATCCGTGCCCGCCCCCATCGAGCCGGGACATCGCGAGCCCGTCCAGCTCTTTGAAAATCCTTATACGCTGGGGGCGCGCTACGGCCAGGTCATGATCTCCCTGGGGCTCGAGATCCCGGGTAAGGCGCTCGCAAAGCTGAGCCATGACGCCGCCTTCGAAGGCCTGTCGCTCGATTCAGCCCTGTTCCTCGACCTGGAAACGACGGGGCTTGCGGGGGGGACGGGAACACTGCCCTTCCTTGTCGGCATGGGCTATTACCGGGACGGCAGGTTCAACGTGGCCCAGTACTTCCTGAGCGAGATGGGCGACGAGGGCCGGATGCTCCGCGAGCTGGGGCAATTCTTCCGGGAGATGGATTTCAAGTCCGTGGTCACCTACAACGGCAAGGCGTTCGACATGCCCCTCCTGGAGACCCGCTTCGCACTCCAGCGGGAGCGTTTTCCGCTCGCAGGCCTGCCGCATCTTGACTTCCTCTTCTCGGCCCGCCATCTCTGGAAACACAAGGTTGAAAGCTGCCGGCTCTTTCACCTGGCCCGGGAGATCGTCCGGGCGGACAGGGACGAGGACATCCCCGGCGCCGAGATTCCCATCCGGTATTTCCAATACATCCGGTCGGGGGACTTCTCCCTCATCGAACCCATCCTCTATCATAACCAGGAGGACATCCTGTCCCTCCTTGGGGTCGTCATCGAAGGCGCGCTTCTTTTCGACCGGGGCCGGAGGCCCTCTCAGGACGAGGCGGACGCCATGGACCTGGTCGGGATCGGCAGGCTCTGCGAAAGCGCCGGCGACTTGGAGAGGTCGGTCGAGCTTTTCGAAAAGGCCCTCGAGGGGGACTTATCGTACGAGGTTTCCGTCCAAGTCCGGACAAAGCTCGGACGTCATTTCAAGAAGAACCGGGCCTGGGACAAGGCCGTCCCGCTCTGGCAGGGGGCGGCCGGCGGAGACGCGTTTTCGAGTTGCCGCGAACTGGCCATGTACTACGAACACAGGGAAAAGAATTACGAAGAGGCCATCCGGGCCGCCGAAGAGGGATTGGCCTCGGCGATGGGCGTTTCCCCGCAATACGAGCAGGACTTCCGGAAGAGGCTTGAACGCCTCAAGGACAAGGTCAGGAGACGTCAGGAAAAGCGCGGAAAATAAAGCGGTGCCTGCGTGCCAAGAATTTAGCCGCAAGTTTCTGCCGGCGTCTTTATGGACCTTGCAGGCCTATCGTCGCTGGCCTTGGCTTGCATCTTGTTGATAGGATCTCAGGCTCCAGTTCGAGGCTCTTCGTCGAAACTGCCGGCGTGAGCTTGCCCGGCATTTGAAAAAAACGTCCCGTTGCGCTATATTAACTCCGCTTTCCGGCTTCCATATATGTGCCGGACGGACCCGTGCGCGCCCGTAGCTCAGTTGGATAGAGCGTCTGACTACGAATCAGCAGGTCGGGTGTTCGAGTCACCCCGGGCGCGCT
>JALHVH010000311.1 GCA_022867105.1 Candidatus Aminicenantota bacterium | reverse complement strand
GATTCTAGCAGAGGGTCCAAGGGCTTTCAATCGCAGTTGGGGTCAAACCTACACTTTTCATAGAAAATAAGTTCTCTTCCATTTAATACGAACGCATTAAATAGTTTGACATCTGACTTTAAGCGGCCTGAAGCCGCCCTCACTCCCCCGGCCCCCGGGGAACCAGTCCCGTCGGTTCCCCCCGTCAAAAAAGCCGACGGGTCCCCCCTCCGCTACGGGGGCTTGAGGACGGCATTCAGTGCCGTTCATACATTATAATTTTTTTGTTGCGTTCGTATTAGGGTGGGCTGGGTTTAAAGCTTGGACAGGACGGCCCTCGATGGCCTCCTCTTGACATCACGACCATCGAAATACGCTCATAGCGACCGGGATCCCCGCCAAATTGACAGGACACCCGCAAGCTTCTATATTAAGTGTATTATGAACTGGGAAGATATCGCCAGGGAACTGGCATACACAACGGATTCGAAGATCGTGCTCCTGGTGTGCGATGGGCTCGGTGGCCTGCCGGTCGGCGGCCGGACGGAGCTCGAGGCGGCCCGGAAACCCAATCTGGACGAGGTTGCGCGCCTCGGCGCCTGCGGAGTGACGGACCCCGTGTTCATGGGCATCACGCCCGGATCAGGGCCGGCCCACCTGGCGCTCTTCGGCTACGACCCGCTCCGCTACCAGCTCGGCCGCGGCATCCTGGAAGCCTTGGGCTCCGGAGTCGAGGTCGGACGGAACGACGTCGTCGCCCGCGGCAACTTCGCGACACTCAAGGGCGGGCTGGTCGTCGACCGGAGGGCGGGGCGCATCCCGACGACGGAGAACGAGCGACTGTGCGCCATGATCAACGCCGGCCTTCCTAAGCAAGAGGGCGCCGAGATCGCGCTAACCCCTGGAAAAGAACATCGTTTCGTGGCCCGGTTCCGGGCCGAGGGACTGTCGGACGTCCTCTCCGACGCCGACCCCCAGAAGGACGGTAAACCCCGCGTTCAGGCCGCCGCGCTCAAGCCCAAGGCCGGGCGGACGGCCGTCATCATCAACCGGTTCCTGGATGAGCTGACGGCGCTCCTCAAGGACGAGCCCAAGGCCAACACGGCCCTCCTCCGCGGCTTCTCCAAGTTTCCCTCCATCCCGCACCTGGCCGAGCTCTACAAGCTCCGGCCGGCGGCCATCGCCAACTACCCGATGTACAAGGGGCTGGCCAAGCTCCTGGGCATGGACGTACTCGACGTCGGCGCCGAGACGCCGGACCTCTTCGACGCGCTCGAGCGCGAATACAAGAACCACGATTTCTTCTATGTCCACTTCAAGCGGACGGACGCGGCCGGCGAGGACGGGAACTTCGAGAGAAAGGTCGCGGCCATCGAAGAGATCGACCGCTTCATCCCCCGCCTGCTCGCGCTCAAGCCCGACGTCCTGGTCATAACCTCCGACCATTCGACCCCGGCCCTGCTCCGCGGGCACTCCTGGCACCCCAATCCTTTCGTGCTCGTCTCGCCGAACGCCCAGCCGGACGGCGTCAAGACCTTGACGGAGATCGAATGCGCAGGCGGCACGCTGGGCCGCTTCCGGTCGATTTACGCCATGCCGCTCATGCTCGCCCACGCGTTGAAACTGAAAAAATTCGGTGCCTAACTCGAAACCCGTTTCTCTCTTATGTATAATGTGAAGGATGAAAAGATCCATTCTTATCGTCGGCCTGTTCCCGCTTCTTGCCGCGGCGCCTTTCTTCGCAGGGCAGGACCAGCGGGTCGAGATCATCAACCTGCGCTACCACACCCATCCCAACTTCACGCGCATCGTCCTCGACATCGGCAAGCTCCGGGAATACAGCTTCGGCGAGCTCTCGGACCCGGGCCGGATCTACGTCGATGTCCTCCAGGCCAAACTCAACCCCATCCTCGAAGGCCAGGGGTACCCGATCAAGACCGACTACTTGAGCCTCATCCGGATCGCCCAGAAGGTCCCTTCGACGGTCCGCGTGGCGGCGGACATCGACTTCACCAAGGTGGAGTCCTACCGGGTCTACCACATTTTCGACCCGTTCCGGGTGGTCATCGACATCTACCCAAGGAAAGCTCTGCCCGTAGAAGCCGGGCCTCCCAAGGACGCCCCCGTCCAGCCGCCCGACCCGCTGAGGTCAGGCTACACCATGATCCGCCAGTTGGGGCTGGGGGTCAAAACGATCGTCCTCGATCCCGGCCACGGCGGGACGGACCCCGGCTGTCTGGGAAAGAGCGGGAGCCGGGAAAAGGAAGTCACCCTGGACGTCGCCCTGGCCCTAAAGAAGATGCTCGTCGAGAAGAACGGCTTCAACGTCATCCTGACGCGGGAGTCGGACATCTTCGTCCCCCTCGAGGACCGGACCGTGATCGCCAACCAGAAGCGGGCGGACCTCTTCGTTTCTATTCACGCCAACGCCAGCCGGAACCGGAAAAGGACGGGGATCGAGACGTTCTATCTGAACTTCAGCCCCGACCAGGCCGTGAACGAGATCGCAGCCAGGGAGAACGCCACGTCCGAGAAGAACATCTCCCAAATGAAGGGCATCATCCAGAAGATCGTTCAGAACAGCAAGTTCCAGGAATCCCGGGATTTGGCCGAAAAGGTCCATAAAAATCTGCTGCAATCCCTATCCGGCAAGCCATACGGCGCCATGAACAGCCTGGGCGTCAAGGGAGGGCCGTTCTGGGTCCTCATCGGAGGGGACATGCCTTCGGTCCTGGTCGAGATCTCGCACCTCAGCAACACCCAGGAGGAAGCCAGGCTCAAGACCCCGTCCTACCGGGCCTCCATCGTCCAGGGCGTTTATGACGGCATCATGGAGTATATTCGTTCACTGGGGAAAGGATGAGACGATGAACAGGCGTGACTTTATGAAGGGCGCGGCGGTGGCGGGCCTGTATCTAAAGATCGGACCGGCCTTCGTCGAAGGCCAGGCGGCGGCGCCGGACCTGGCTCAGGTCCAGGGCGAGGACCCGGCGGCCATCACCCGGGCGGCGGTGGCGGCGCTCGGGGGGATGAAGATGTTCGTTTCCAGGGGCGACAAAGTCATCATCAAGCCGAACATCGGCTGGGACCGGGTGCCGGAGATGGCCGCTTGCACGAACCCCGAGGTCGTCCGAGCGCTCGTCGAGATGAGCCTCGACGCCGGGGCCAAGGACGTGGTGGTGATGGACAACACGACGAACCAGGCCAAGCGATGTTACATCCGGTCGGGGATCCAGGACGCCGCGAAGCAGGCCGGGGGAAAGGTGCTGTTCACCGACGAGCACCGGTTGAAGAAGGTCCCGCTAAAAGGCGAGTGGCTCAAGGAATGGGAAGTTTTCCAGGACTTCCTGGAGGCCGACAAGCTCATCAACGTCCCCATCGCCAAGGTCCACAGCCTGTGCCGGCTGACGCTGTCGATGAAGAACTGGCTGGGGGCGCTCGGCGGGGCCCGGAACCAGCTCCACCAGAAGCTCGATCAGGCCATCGTCGACCTTCAGGCGTTCTTCAAGCCATCGCTGACGGTCCTCGACGCCTATCGGATCCTCGTCCGGAACGGCCCGCAGGGCGGCCGGCCCTCCGACACCCAGCTCAAGAAAACGGTCGTCGCAGGCGTGGACGCGGTGGCCGTGGACGCGCTGGGGGCCTCGTTCTTCGACATCAAGCCGCAGGAGCTGCTTTACTTGCGCCTGGCCCAGGAGCGGGGGCTCGGCAAATTCGAACTGGAGAAGCTGCGCATTGAAAAGAGAACCATCTAGGAAATACCGGATCCTTCAGGTCCTTCGTATCGCGACGCAGGCCGGGTTCTTCGGCCTGTTCGTGTATCTTTTCGCCGTCAGCCACTACACGGGGCAGGATTATATCGGACGGACGGTGGAGCGGTTCTTTCACTTC
>JALHVH010000310.1 GCA_022867105.1 Candidatus Aminicenantota bacterium | reverse complement strand
TGAATACGAGGCGGAGCGGGGAAGCTCCGAATACAGGTCCGAGAGTCTCTGGGGGCCCTTCGTGAGCGAATTCCTCGGCAGGATGGCCGGAGACCTGGGAATATACGTCCAGGACCAGGTCAGATTCGGCGGGCGGTTCTTCGCCACGGCCGGGGTCCGGGTCGACAGCCACAGCCGCTCGGGGACGGCCTTCACTTACCGGATTGCCCCGGCCTGGTTCATCGCCCGAACGGGCACCAAACTCAAGGCGACGCTCGGGACGGGCTTCAAGTCCCCTTCCCTTTATCAGCTTTACGCCCCGCCGACGACCTGGGGCCCCATCGGGAACGAGAGCTTGAAGCCCGAAGAATCGACCGGTTGGGACGCAGGCCTTGAACAAGACCTGGACGGCGGCCGCTACAGGCTGGGAGCGACCTATTTCCGGAACCGCTTCCGGAACCTGATCAGCTTTGACAACGTCCACGGCTACGTCAACGTCGGCCGGGCCGAAACGAACGGGGTCGAGCTGACGGGCGAAGCCGATCCCTGTGCGGCGCTTTCGATCACCGCCTCTTATACCCGGCTCACGGCCAAAGACAAGGGCACCGGCCTCGACCTCCTGCGCCGTCCCAGGGACAAGTTCTCCGCGGGCCTGGATTGGAAACCGCTGCCGGAATTCGACCTCGGCCTCATGCTCAACCATGTCGGCAGCCGAAGCGACCTCGATTTCAACGCCTGGCCGTCGGCACCGATGATGCTCCGCCCGTACACGCTCCTCGACGTGAACATCTCTTATGTCATGGCCCCACGGACCGAACTCTTCCTCCGGCTCGACAACATCCTCAACCAGCGTTACGAGATGATCTACGGCTATGGAACGCCCGGATTCTGCGCCACCGTCGGCATCAAACTGGAGTAGGGGTCAAACCTACTCTTTTGACACGATCTTTCTCCCCGGAGCCCCGCATCATGGTCAGACGGCCCCAGCCCCCTCGGAGTTGCATAATGCGTCCCGTTAATTTATAATTCGTGCAGACAAAAGCAAATTCGGAGGCTCAAATGAGAAAAGCAAGGCCCTTTGTCCCCATCGTCTTGGCCATTCTTCTGGCCTGGTCCGGCTCTTATGCCTTTGCCGGCCGGGTGGAGGTCTCCGATCTCCAAGAGATCACCTTCGTGAAAGCGGGTGCCGCGGTCGAAGTGAGCATCCGCGTCCGCGGCGAGTTCGGCAACGACGTTTTCAAACTGACGAAACCGGAGCGGCTGATCTTCGACCTCTCCCCCATCGACACGATCTCGGCAACCCCTCAAACGGAGATCAATTGGGGGGGGATCTTGAGGGTCAGAACGGGGAAGTTCAAAACCCAGGTCGCCCGACTGGTCTTCGACCTGGAGACGGCCGCCGTCAATTACAGGATCGGCCGGACGGACGCCGGACTGAAGATCACCTTCTGGAAGGAGGGCGCGGACGCCTTGCTTCCCGATGAGAAGACCGAGATCCCGCCGTCACGCAAATCATTGGAGGCCAAGCCCGTCGCCGAGCTGAAAACAAAGGCCGAGGTCCAGCCCGAAGCCGGGCCCGAGGCCGAGGTCAGGCCCGCGGCCCTCCCCGGCGAGCACGAGAGAGGCTTCTTCGTCCAGATCGGAGGCGGCCTCGGGACGTTCCTGAAATCAACGGC
The DNA here is from genome assembly GCA_022867105.1 of Candidatus Aminicenantota bacterium. Taxonomy (GTDB): domain Bacteria; phylum Acidobacteriota; class Aminicenantia; order Aminicenantales; family Saccharicenantaceae; genus JALHVH01. Next base: position 81 of record JALHVH010000310.1, on the reverse strand, counting down.
GACGTTCAGCCGTTTCTTCCCGCTCTATGGCAAGCAGGGGGAGATGACCGAAACCTACAAGCTGAAACTGAATACGCCCTC
>JALHVH010000309.1 GCA_022867105.1 Candidatus Aminicenantota bacterium | reverse complement strand
TCATAAAAAAAACCCGCCATCGTTCCTTTGACGGTATCGGTGACCAGCCTCGAAAATTCGCTGAACGCCCTTCTCGTGTGTTTTCGAAAATGGTATTCTCCGGACAGGACGAAGCGGTTGAACAGCCTCAGTCGGCCCCCCGGGACGAAGCTGTTCGTGAAGGTCCTCAAGCGTTCTTCTTTGACATAATACAGGTATTCGGGATTATCGGCGAACGAAAGGATCAACGACCTTCCAACCAGGAGATAGGCCTTGATCTCGGGGGATATGGTTCCCGTGTAATCCCCGACGGGTTTCTTCTCCGCCGTCCTATAATAGACGTTGTTGTCGAATCCGAGGTTGCTCAGCCGGAGCACCGGAAGGACGCGGAACGGCCCGAATTTTAGTTTGACCCTGTCCCGGATCTCGGTCAGCTCATCCTGAAAATTCCTGTAGCTCTGGCCGAACGCGGCGATACAGAAGCCGGATATCCACGCGACGACAAATAAGGTCCGAAGCTTTATCATTTGACTATTTGCTTTGCTAGGAGATACGCCGCGGCGACGAGGACGATCCATGGCCAGACACTCTTCCAAATTATAAAAGCGGCTTTTCTCATCGGTCGGGCGCCAGAGAAGCGACGGTTAGGAAAAGTCCGCCGACCCCGGATCCGCGGAAAACCCCCGGAATACGTTCATGAAAGACAGCCTCTTGACCAGCGCCAGGATCAGGTCCCCGTGCCAGTCGAAGTCTCCCTTTTCGCGGATAATGGGGATGACGCCGTCGGTTTGGGCAAGGTGGAAAATCCGTTCCATCTGGAGATCGCTCAAGCGGGAACACATCCGCCTGGCAATGCGCCCCAGGACGATCTCCCTCTGAACGGCGGTTTTCCAGGCGTTCTCATACCCAGAGAGGGCCCCGGCCGTAAAATCGTTTTTCGCAAAGCTCCGGCGGATGACTCCGGCGGCAATGTCCGCTCCGAGCAATCCGAAGGCGACGCCTCCTCCGGTCGTCGTTTTGACCTGTCCGGCGGCCTCGCCGACGGCCAGGATGCGTTCGCCGAAGGTCCTCGAGAACAATCCTTGGGCGATGACCTTGACCTTGATCCCGGCCATGGCCGCCTCAGCCGACAGGTCCGGAAAGGCCGTCTTCATCAGCTGCGAAAGATGGGTTTTAGGATCGCTCCGGGTCAGCATCCCGACCCGGAAGCGTTTCCGTCCGGAGGGGACCATCCAGGCGAAACCGCCGGGGGCGACATCCCTGCCCACGAAGATCGTTGCCGGAACATCGAGGTCCGCCTCGATTTCCATCTGCGCCCCGTTCATGTATTCCTTCGGCGTGCCGAGGCCGATTTTCTTGTGAAGGCCATAATCGATCCCGGACGCGACGACCGCAAGCCGCGAGGAATAGGAGCGCGTCTCTCCGTCTCCCGTCCTGGCCGAGATCTTGACGCCATCCTCCGAAATCCGGACATCCTCCGCCTTGGTGTCAAGCTCGATGACAGCGCCCTTCTCCATGGCCTCTTTTGCCAAGTTCCTGTCGAACGTCCCACGGTCCACGACATAGGCGAAAGCCTTGGGATGGCGGTAAACGATGGATGTCCCAAAGGGCGAAATGAGTCGGACCGCCTGGAGTTCGCCGAGGGCGGAGTCCTTGTT
>JALHVH010000308.1 GCA_022867105.1 Candidatus Aminicenantota bacterium | reverse complement strand
CGAGCTGACCACGAAGCTCGGTGACGAGGGGATCAACATCGAATACTGCTACGGCACGCTGAGCCGCAAGGGCAACGCGATCTCGGTCATTTTGGACGTCTCGAATATCGACCGGGCGGTCGAGGTCCTAAGCAAATAGCCCCGTTTTCGCGACTCACATCCTATCGGCAATTTCGGGTTACTTGGCCTCCGGATACAGGAACGCGTTGAGGAGGAATTTGTATGTCCCGTGCGCCTGGGCCCGGTGCTGGGCGCGGACCCCGATGAGGATGATCCGGCCCTTCTTGTACTGCGTGTCTACGACCGCCGCCTTGCGGGCGATGTATTCTTCGCCGACGAGCCAGCCGCTCATGAGGACACCGTCCTCGGCGTAGCTCGCCACGACCTTGCGGTCCCACTCGGCGGGGGGCACCCACGTGTCGAAAGCGAGGCTCTCGGAGAACACGGCCGGCGTGTCCTCCGGCAGTCCGTAACCGATGGGCGTCGTGTTGTCCACCTTGAGCTTGAGGATGGACGTCGGGCAGAAGAACTTCGCCTGATCGAGGCGGTCAAGGGCGCTGCGGACCGGCGGCTCGAACTCTTTGATCGCCAGGCCGCAGGCTTCGTTGAGAGTGACCAGAATGCCGCCCTCCTCGACGAACGTTTTCAGGGCCGTCACCCCGTCGGCGCCGATCCCGCCTTCGTATTCCGGCGGAAGGGGAGTGATGTGTCGGGCGTATTCGGATTCCGGTTTTGGCTTTCCGGTCTTGATGATGTCCGCATCCTCGTCGGCGAAGACGATGACGTCGAAGGCCGCTTTGAGGTTGATCTTATTCTTCTTGGTCCCCTGGAAGTCTTTGTTGTGGAGCGTCGCGTAAGGAACTCCCAGGTCGTCGAACATGTAACGGGTCCAGCCCTCGTCCATGTTCGCTTTCCAGGATTGGTAGAGACCGATGCGGGGGTTCTTGATGGGCGACAGGGCGATGTCGGATACGCCATCGAAATCAAGGACTTTCATGCTGAATTTCGTGAGAAGCCCTGGCAGGACCTTCTTGATCTCCGGCGTGTTCCTGACAATGAAGCTCCCGGCGGGGATGTCGAAACTGTCTTTCTTGAAGCCGGCCTTGGTCCGGTAAACCTCGGCTTTGTCCTTGAGGAGGGCGAAGACGATGGCATAGGACGCGTTGAGCTGCGAATTGAGCAGGAAATAGGCGCCCTGGCCCTGGCCGGCGGGAACCGGCGGATAGGGGGCCTTGTCGATATTTTCGAGTTTGGCATCGAAGGGCTTGTCGATCTGGTCACAGGCGACGCCCATCTGGAGCGGCAGGGTCCAGCCTGCGTTGTCATAAGGGGGGACGGGCGGGCCGCCCGGATACTGGCGCATGTCGGGGTACTTTTGGTTCTCCAGGAGCGCCCAGGCGTAGGCCTTGTAGGGCTGGGCCATCCGGACGACGAACGACCCGGCCGGATAGGCCCGGCCTCCGGCGATGAAATCTTCCCCGGCCTGCTCGACCTCGACGCCGCCGAACCTGAGGATGTCGATCATCTTGAGCATGGTCAGATGATCATGCTGGCGGGCGGGGATGACGAAAGCGTAAGGCTGGTTCTTGTCCGTCTTTTCGATGCTCGTTTTGGCCATTAGATACGAGTTGTAGAGGAAGTCCTCTTTGCGGAGGCAGGCCGTTTGGACCAGGCTCTTGGACAGGACCAGCTCGTAGTCGACCAGATCGCGCAGTCGCCACCAGCCGCCCGGCCAGGGGTCGGGGAATTCCATGCGTTTCTCGGCGTAGGCCTTCCGGATCTCGGTCGGCTCGATGTAGATGGGTGTCGCGACCTTGACCGAGGCCATCTCGCTCAGGAGCCCGGCGACGTTGTGGAGCCAGCCGGTGTCGTCGCAGGCCCCGATCCACCAGCCGGTGAAGCTTCGGCCGTGGACGACGCCGCTCAGGCCGTTCTTCTGGAGGTCGTAGGCCATGTTGACGCCGCAGAGGTTCACTCCGCGCCAGGTGAGGGGCTGGACGTTGGGGACGGGCGGGTCCATGAAGGGCGGTATGAAAAGCCGGGCGTCGTTGGAGCCCATCTGGTGCTCGTCGATGTGGATCTGCGGGAACCAGCCGTGATAGAGGACGTTCGTGACGGCCCTCGTCTCGGAAAGGTTGAACATGAACCAGTCGCGGTTGTTGTCGTGGCCGGCGTAATGATGATAAATCCAGGGCATGCTGCCGCCTTCGTACTTCGTCCCGACGTATTTCCGGTACCAGTCGGCGACCATCTGGTTGCCGTCGGGATTGTGGCTGGGGACGAGGAGGACCACGACATCCTTTAGGACGTCGTCCGCGTTGAAAGGCGTCTTCCCGGTGACGAGGTCATAAGCGAGCTCCATGGACATCTGCGAAGCCGCGATCTCGGTTGCGTGGAGGCTGCAGGTGATGAGGACGACGACCTTGCCGTCCTTGGCCAGCTTCCGGGCGTCCTCGGGGGAGAGGCCGCGGGCTTCTTTTAGCCGCCTGGCGGTGTCGCGGATGGCGTCGAGGTTGGCCATATTCTCTTCGGACGTGATGACGGCCATGATCATGGGTTTGCCCAGGGTGGACGTGCCGATCGGTTCGAGCCGGAGCTTCGGCGACTCCTGGTCGAGTTTCTCGAAATAGGCTTTGATCTGGCCGTAATCGGCGAGTTTCCGGTCTTCGCCGACCTTGTGCCCCAGGAAGGCGTCAGGGGACGTCTGGGCGAATCCAATCAAGGGGATGACGGCCAGAATGGCAAGGACAATCAGGATTTTCTTGGAAATGGCGGAAAGCGGCATGAAAACCTCCTTTAAACGTGAAGGCTCTTTTTTATCACTCCTCGGCGGCGGATGTCAATAATATCCAAGATATCGGAATTCCCGGTTTTTCGCTATAATATCCGCGGACCGTGCTAGATGGGGAGCCAGCGGTGCCCTGTCACCCACAATCCGCTCTAGTGGGGTCGAATTCCTTGCCGAGGCCGGCCCCTTTCCGGTCCGTGTCTTCGCAAGCGGCGATGAGGGTCAGGGCCCTGCGCGAAGAGCCTTCCGTGAACCCCGTCAGGACCGGAAGGTAGCAGCGGCAGCGGAACGGTTTCTTGTGCTGCGGTCAGCCTTGCCTGAGCTTGCTGCGGAGACAACGCGGGGAGGGTACGGTCGAAGCCGGGTGCACGGTCCATCTTAATTTAATAAGGCTAGAGAATTCCCAGTCTTTTCATATGCGCGGCGAGGTCCGACCTCGTCTGCTCGTCGACCGGGAGGAGCGGTAGGCGGGCCGGCCCGCCGTAATATCCCCGAAGGTCGAGGGCGTGCTTGAGCCCGGGAATGCCGGCCTCTTCCATGATGGTCTTGTTGAAGGGGAGGAGGTCGAGCTGAAGGCTTCGCGCCTCCTCAAGCCGGCCTTCCCTGAAGAGTTTGTAGATCTTAACGCAGATCTCCGGGGCGGCATTGGCGACGGCCAAGATGGCCCCGCAGGCGCCGAGCTCCAGCGCCGGCAGAAAGACGCTCCCCGAACCCAGGAAATAATGGAAGTCAGGAGGAACCAGCCGGATGACCTCGCCCAGGAAGGCCAAATTGCCCGTGCTTTCCTTGAGCCCGATGACGTTCGGATGCCGGGCCAGCTCGACGATAAGCTGGCTTTCCAGGAAAATGCCCGTGTTTTGCGGAATATTATAGATGATGACCGGGAGCTTGGCCCCGTCGGCCACCGCCAGGTAATACGCCCGCAGGGCATCCACGTTCATCTTTGCCTTGTAATAAGAAGGGGGGCGGACGAGGGCGGCGTCCACACCGAGTCCCGCCGCCCGGTTCGTGAATTCCAGGGTCAGCTTCGTCGACTCGCGGGCCGTTCCGGCGATGACCTTCTTTCCGGGCGCCGCGGATTCCCGGGCCGCCCGGACGAGCGCTTCCGATTCCACGTCGGAGAGCGATACGCTTTCGCCCGTCGAGCCGAGGATCAGATAGCCGGCAAGGCCGGTCTCGTTGAACTTGGCGATATTCTCCTTGAACTTCGGGACCGAGGCCTCTTCATGGACGAACGGCGTCGTCAGCGCCGCGAAGATGCCTTCGAACCGTTTGCTCATGTTCCGTCTCCTTTTTTACGGGGCCGTCTTCCTGTTGACTCGATGTCCCGGAGCGTCCTTTCGTCGAGGCCGAAGTAGTGCCCGACCTCGTGGAGGACGGTCTCCCGGACCTCGTCCCGCACATCCTCGTCCGTTCGGCAGATGCTCTCGATGGGTTCCTGATAGATGATGATGACGTCGGGAGGGACGTTTCCGTAATCGGGACCCCTATAGCGCATGGGGACCCCATGGTAGAGGCCGAGGAGTTTCCTTCCGCGCGGCGGCTTGGCCTCGACGATCACGGCGATATTGTCGAGGAGCTCCCTGAACCTCGGCGGGATGTCCAAGAGGGACTCTTCGACCAGCCGCTCGAACCGTTTCCTGTCCATGTTTCGCGGCGTCCCTCTACTTTTCGATCCCCTCCCGCGCCCTGACCCCTTGGGCGGAGTAATGCTTCCGTTCCTTCATCTCGGTGACCAGATCGGCCCGGCGGACGAGGGCGGGTGTGGCGAACCTTCCCGTGAGGACGACCTCGACAGCGTCCGGCTTCCCATCCAGGAATTCCAGGACGGCCTCTTCGGACAGGACCTTGAGGCGGACGGCGACAAGGACCTCGTCCAGCACGACGATTTGATACTCACCCGAGAGCATGGCCTCCCGGCATTTCCGGAGGCCCTCGCCGGCGAGAGAGACGTCCTCATCGCCGGGCTCATCGGTCACCTTGACGAAGCCCTTGCGGCCGAAAAGTTCCAGCGTTATGAGGGGGGAGAGCTTGCCGACGGCCAGCGCCTCTCCGGAGGTCCGTCCCTTGAGGAATTGGCCGAAATAGGTCCTCAGGCCGCGGCCGGCCGCCCGCAGGGCAAGTCCCAAGGCCGCCGTGGTCTTGCCCTTGCCGAGGCCGGTGTAGATCTGGATATAACCCTTGAATTCCTGAGTCATGTTGAGATGGGTCAACTATAAAACAACGGATGCCGCGAGTCAATTGGACGGGGATTTGTGTTATAATCGGCATCATGCTGGACCCCAAATATGTCCTGGAAAATCTCGACCTCGTCCAAAAGAGGATCGAAACCCGAGGGACGAAGTTCGACTTCGACGCGCTGGCCAGACTCACCGCCGAGAGGAAAGGCCTCCTGAGGAAAGTGGAGGACCTGCGTTTCGAGAGGAACAAGGCTTCCGAGGAGATCCCAAGGATGAAGAAGGAAGGCAGAGACGCCTCCCCGGTCATTCTGGCCATGCGGAAGGTGGCCGAGGAGATCTCCCGGCTTGAGGAGGGCTTGAAAAGCGTCGATGAAAAACTGGACGCCTTTCTCCTCAACGTTCCAAATCTCCCCCACGAGTCGGTTCCCGTCGGCAAGACGTCGGCGGACAACGTCGAGGTCCGGCGGGTGGGAACACCCGCGGAGTTCTCCTTCGCTCCCGAACCGCACTGGGACATCGGCCGGCGCCTCGGCATCCTGGACTTCGACCGGGCCGCCAAGATCGCCGGTTCGAGGTTTGCGGTCTACTTGGGAGCTGGGGCCAGGCTCGAAAGGGCCTTGATCAACTTCATGCTTGACATCCAGACGCGTGAACGCGGCTACAAGGAGGTCATCCCTCCGTTCATCGCCAACGCGGAAAGCCTCACCGGGACGGGGAACCTCCCCAGGTTCGCCGAAGACCTCTTCAAACTCGAAGGCTTCAGCTGGTATCTCATCCCGACCGCGGAGGTGCCGCTCACGAACTTTTATCGCGGCGAGATCCTGGAGAGCGTGCCGCTGCCGCAGAGGTTCGTGGCCTATACGCCTTGCTTCCGAAGCGAAGCCGGTTCCTACGGCAAGGACGTCCGGGGCCTCATCCGCCAGCACCAGTTCAACAAGGTCGAGATGATGATCTTCTCGCTTCCCGAAGACTCGTTCCTGGAGCACGAGAAGATGACCTCGGACGCCGAGGAGGTCCTGAAGAGGCTCGGCCTGCCGTATCGCGTCGTGACCCTGTGCACGGGCGACATGGGTTTCGCCAGCGCCAAGACCTACGACCTCGAGGTCTGGATGCCGGCCCGGAACGGATACATGGAGATCTCTTCCTGCTCCAACTGCCTGGATTTCCAGGCCCGGCGGGCCGATATCCGGTTCCGGCGGGGGCCGAGGGCCAAGCCGGAGTTCGTCCACACCCTCAACGGCTCGGGGCTCGCGGTCGGACGGACCGTGAGCGCGGTCCTGGAGAACGGCCAGCAGGCCGATGGTTCAGTCCTGGTGCCCGAGGCGCTCCGGCCGTATATGGACAATCTCGAAAAGATCACCTGATAGACACGGAGGGATGGCCGAGTGGTTTAAGGCGGCGGTCTTGAAAATCGCTTTCCGGGTTTCCGGAACGGGGGTTCGAATCCCTCTCCCTCCGCACCACCAAGTATTTTTCTTCCATTTTGACTTTGTGGAAAACCACCTGTCCGTTCATGAGAACCATAAATGTCGATTCAAAATTGTCGATGTTTTCAAGCGGATTTTTATCAAGAATAACAAGGTTCG
>JALHVH010000307.1 GCA_022867105.1 Candidatus Aminicenantota bacterium | reverse complement strand
GCGAGCTTTTCCTTGGCGTCCGCGACGGCCTGGGAGCCGGCCTGGATCTTCTTATCGATGTCCTCTATCAGGCGGGGGATATTCTCGAGGAAAAGGGTGTTGTGCTTGATCTCGGAATCAAGGTTCTGGAGCTGGATCAGCTTGTCGAAGTCGATATCCACATTGTCCTCAACTCAAATGGGCCTACCAGGATTCGAACCTGGGACCTGCCGGTTATGAGCCGGTAGCTCTACCGCTGAGCTATAGGCCCTCGCCCGCTCTTATATCAAATAATAGCCTGGGAGTCAATGAACCGGGAATGGCCGACAGGACGTCGAAGAAAGGATCCTATCGGCAATCTTGGGAGGAAACGTTCTTGTCAATGGTTGTTCGTGAACGACTTCAGCTTCCGGCTGCGGCTCGGGTGCTTGAGCTTCCGCAGGGCCTTGGCCTCGATCTGCCGGATGCGCTCACGGGTGACTTTGAACTGTTGTCCGACCTCTTCCAGGGTGTGCTCGTTTCCGTCGCCCAGCCCGAACCGCATCTTGAGGACCTTGGCCTCCCGGTCGGTCAGGGACTTCAGGGCCTCCTCGATCTGCTCCCGGAGGTTGATGTGGATGACCGTGTCCGGGGGGGAGGGGATGAGCTTGTCCTCGATGAAGTCGCCCAGGTGGCTGTCCTCCTCCTCCCCTATGGGGGTCTCGAGAGAAATGGGCTCCTGGGCGATCTTGATGATCTTCCGGACCTTGCTCACCGGCATGTCCATCTTCATGGCGATCTCTTCCGAGGTCGGCTCGCGGCCGATCTCCTGGACGAGCGCCCTGGAGACGCGGATGAGCTTGTTGATGGTCTCGATCATGTGGACCGGGATACGGATCGTCCGGGCCTGGTCGGCGATGGCCCGGGTGATGGCCTGCCGGATCCACCAGGTCGCATAGGTCGAGAATTTGTAACCCCTCCGGTACTCGAACTTGTCCACCGCCTTCATCAGGCCCATGTTACCTTCCTGGATGAGATCCAGGAACTGGAGGCCGCGGTTGCTGTATTTCTTGGCGATGGAGACCACGAGCCTCAGATTGGCGGCGACAAGCTCCTTCTTGGCCTGGTCGCTGATCTTTTTCCCCGTCGTGATGGAACGGATCGCCTTGCGCAGGGCCTGGGGGTCCAACCCGATTTCGGCTTTGTACTTGCGGAGCTCCTTATTAATCTCCTTGATCTTTTGCTGGACGGCCGGGTCCTCCTTCTTCCGGCGGCTGGACTTCCGGCGGAGGATGAGCTCCTCCCGAGCATCCTCGAGATCGTTGATGATCCGGAGCTTCTCCCGAAGGTCCTCGATGATCAGCTCCCGGCGGGATGTCCGGAGGTTGAGTTCCCGGATGTGCCGGCTGACCCCGACGATGATACGACCGCGCGTGATCGTGTATTTTCTGGCCGTCGGGAGCTTGCCGAGCTTGGCGCTGAGCTCCCGGACCTTCTTGATCTTCCCCAGGATCTGTTTCTTTTTTTCCTCGAGTTTGCCTTCGGCGATGTCCTCTTCCGTGAAGTCGAACATCTCCTGGATGGTCGTGGGGCTCTCCTTGATCCTTTCCTCGATGGCCAGGACCTCGTTGAGGACCATGCGCGTCCTGGACAGGGCCTTGATGATGGACTTCTCCCCGCGTTCGATCTCGCGGGCAATGGCGATCTCCCCCTCCCGGGTGAGCAGGGAGATGTTGCCCATCTCGCGGAGGTAGAGCTTGACCGGGTCGGTCGTCCTCTCGAGGCCGTGGAGCGAGACCAGATCGCTCTTGCGCCGGCGCGGGATGACCTCCTTTTGACGGGAATCCAGGATCTTGATCCCGTAGTTGTCCATGGACGACAGGAAGTCGTAAAAACTCGCCTCGGAATCCAATTCGTCGGTGAATGTCTTGTCGATCTCCGCGAAGAGAAGGTAGCCCTGCTTGCGGCCCTTGGAGATGAGCTGGTGGACCTCGTCTTTCTGGATTTTATTCTCCGATGTCACTTGCTACTCCTCATGTTCCTTTTCACAATGCCAGGATCTGCTTGGTGATGTCCTGTTTCTGGTAAAGAAGGCCCAGCAGCTTCTCCTTTTCTCCCTGTTTCTCCGACCGGGCGATCTCGGCTTGCAGCTCCTTCAACCGGTTCTGAAAAACGACTTTTCGGAGCGCCCTCAGGCAGTCCCGGGCCTCCTCAACGGAGGCCTGCCGGGTCCTTTCCTGGAGGGCCCGGGACAGGCTGTCCAGGACCGGGGCCTTGACGCTTTCCTTCAGGTCGTGGAAGCTCCATTCCCGGCCGTCCCGGAAGGATTCCTGAATGAACGTGAGGACCGGCTCGCTCTTGAGGCCCCGGAAATCCCCCTCCTGGAACTCCTCGAAAACGAAGGCGGCCATGTCCTTGTTCTCGAAGAGGATCTGGAGGAGTCTCTTTTCAGCGGGCGAAAGGAAATCCCCGGCTTCGGCGCCCTTTTCCGGAGGCCTGTTCTCGATGATCGTCCGGAGCAGTTCTTCGTCCACCGACAGGAATTCGCTCGTCTGCTTGACGTACTCGCCGCGGGCCACGGAATCGGGGACCTTCTCGATCTCCTTGATGACGGCCCGGACGACCTTGGCCTTCTCCTCGGGGACGTTCATCTTCACTCCCCTGGAGTACATGTCGATCAGGAACTTGAGCCCCGGAAGGCTCTTCTTCATCAGCCCGAGGAAGCGGTCGCGGCCGTATTTCCTGAGGAAGCCGTCGGGGTCCAGGTCCTCGGGGAGGATGAGGGCTTGGACGTTCATCCCTTTCTCGAGGCACAGGGGAATGGCCCGGGCGCAGGCATTCCTGCCGGCCGCGTCCCCGTCGTAGCTGATGATCATCCGCGGGGCGAAGCGGGCGGCCTGAGAGACCTGATGGGGCGTGAGGGCCGTTCCCAGGGACGCGACGACATTGGTGATGCCGGCCTGGTATAGGGCAGCATAATCCGTGTAACCTTCCACCAAAAGGACCTCACCCGCGTCGCGGATGGCGTCCTTGCTGAGGTTCAGACCGTAGAGGAGCTTGCCCTTGGAATAGAGGGGCGTGTCGGGCGAATTCAGGTACTTGGGCTCGGCGTCGATGACGGTCCGGCCGCCGAAGGCTACTCCCTTGCCCGTCAGGCTGAAGATGGGGAAGACGATCCGCCCCCGGAACCGGTCGTAATATTCGTCCTTCTTCTTGCCGGGGAGAACGAGCCCGGCCTTTTCCAGGAGCGTCGCCGGGACGTTCTTCGCCTGAAAGAAGGAGAGGAGAGAACCCCAGGCGTTCATGGCGTAGCCGATCTTCAGCGCCTGGATGGTGTCCTCGGAGAGTTTCCTCTTCTTGAGGTATTCCAGGGCCGCCATCCCTTCCTCGGTGCTGAAAAGGTTCTTGCGGAAGAAGCCGATGGCCAGCTCGTTAACCTTGAAGATCTTCTCCTCGAGCTTGAGCACCTGGGGGTTGACCCGTTGTTGGGGGAGGGGGACGTGGTATTTTTCGGCCAGGTACTTCAAGGCCTCGGGAAAATCCAGGTTCTCTTTTTCCATGACCAGGGAAAAGACGTCCCCGCCGACCCCGCAGCCGAAGCAGTGGAAGAGCTGTTTTTCCTCGTCGACGGTGAAAGAAGGCGTCTTTTCCGAGTGAAAAGGGCAGAGGCCGACGTGTTTCCTGCCCCGTCTCTTCAATGTGGTGTACTGGGAAGCGATCTCGACGATGGAAGAGACCTGCCTGATCTGTTCGTTAATCTCCATAATTTTTATAGACATAAAGTAGGGGTCAAACCTACTCTTTTGACAAACTTGTCAAAAGAGTAGGTTTGACCCCTACTTCTATAGAGAATATAGGGGGTCATCCTCAACTTGTCAAGTTTCCGGGGCATCCGGACGGGCTAAAGGTGATTGATCGAGCTGGCCAGGTAGGCCGCCCCGAAGCCGTTGTCGATATTGACCACGGCGACGCCGCCCGGACAGGAATTGAGCATGGCCAGGAGGGCCGCCAGTCCCTTGAAGCTGGCCCCGTAGCCGATGCTGGTGGGAACGGCAATGACCGGGACGCTGACCAGACCGGCCACGACGCTCGGAAGGGCCCCTTCCATTCCGGCGACGGCGATGACGACCCGCGCCTGTTTGATCCTGTCGTATTCCCCGAACAACCGGTGAAGGCCGGCGACGCCGACGTCATAGACCCGTTCGGTCTCGTTCCCCAGGATGTCGCAGGTGACGAAGGCCTCCTCGGCCACGGGGATGTCCGATGTCCCCGCGGTCATGACCACGATCTTCCCCTTGCCCCGCGCGGCCTCCTTTTGCTTCATCGTGATCGTCCTGGCCGCGGGATTATAGACGGCCCCGGGGATCTTCCCCTTGAGGGCTCGATAGACCTCAGGCTCGACACGCGTGACAAGCAAGTTCCCGCCCTTCCTGATGATCTCCCGCCCGATCTTCAGGATCTGGGGGCCCGTTTTGCCCAGACCGTAGATGATCTCCGGGACGCCTTTCCTGAGTTCCCGTTGGTGGTCGATCTTGGCGAATTCGAGGTCCTGGTAGGGATAATCCTTGAGGCGTTCGACGGCCTCCTCGGGGGAAAGCTGGTGCTCGTAAACCTTTTTCAGGATTTCCTCAAAATAGCTTTTCACGTGTTCATTCTACCATACGGCCAATAAACCGTCTATTCCATAATCCTTCCAGTAAGCATCTCTTCTTGTGTGATTAGGTGTTGTCTGGAAGCCGGACGGGGCATTCGTCGGCACGCTTCTTTGCTCCGACGAGGGGAAGTATGGGCGGCCTGGAGCCGCCCTTGGCCCCCGGCCCCCGGGGAACCAGTCCCGTCGGTTCCCCCCATCGGATAAGCCGACGGGTCCCCCCTCCGCTACGGGGGCTTACGGACGGCATCCAGTGCCGCCCAGTAAGAATTTAGCCCTTATTGACTCAATCGCATGAAAAGAGATGCTTCCATCCTTCCATAATACTTCGCGATGGCCTAAAATAGGTTCTCAGGCTTGGAGCTGGAAAAAATGGAAAAAAGGACGATCGGAAAGGAACTAAACTTCAGGGGGATCGGGATCCATTCGGGCAAGGTGGTGGACCTGGCCCTGAAGCCGTCGGATTCGGGGGAGATTGTCTTCCGGAGGACCGACGGGGACGGCCTCGAGATCCCCCTCGACCCCAGGTCCGCGGGCGCCCGGAACTCTTCTTACCTGGCCGTGGAGGGCTGCCGGATCCAGACGGTCGAACACCTCCTGGCTGCCTTGTCCGGCTTCGGAGTGGACAGCCTCCTCATCGAGGTCGGCGGCGGGGAGGTCCCGATCCTCGACGGGAGCGCCCTGCCCTTCGTCGAAGCCCTGGCCGGAACGGGGACCCGCCCGGTCGGCCCCGGGAAGAAAGTCCTCAAGGTTCTCAAGCGTTTTGTCATCGAAGCCGAAGAGGCCTCCCTCGAGGTCCTGCCCGGCCCCGGGTTCCAAATCTCCTATGTCATTGATTTCGACCATCCCGCCGTCGGCAAGCAGGAGATCGACCTCATGGTGACGGAAGGGACCTTCCGCGCCGGGATCGCCCCGGCCCGGACGTTCGGCTTCCTCAAGGACGTTCCCGAACTTCAGAGGCAGGGGCTGGCCCTGGGCGGGTCCTTCGCGAACGCCCTCATCCTGGACGCCGAAAAGGTCGTCAACGGGCCCCTCCGCTTCCCGGACGAATTCGTACGCCACAAGGTCCTGGACCTCGTCGGCGACCTCTACCTCCTCGGATGCCCGATCTCCGGACGGTTCGTGGCCCGGAAGGCCGGGCACGGGCTCCACCTCCAGGCCGTCAAGTTCCTCCTCGACCACCCGGAATACGGGGCTTATCAGGAATAGCGGGACGTCAGGCCGCGGCCGACGGAGGGCGCGCCCCGGGCTTGGAATTCCTTCTCTTGGCTTGTCAAGTCCGCGGAGATGGTGTAGAATGAACGCTGCAAAAACATATATTTATTACGGAGTTGCCAGTGAGCGAGCAGAAGCAAAAAAAGGACGAATACCAGAAGGCCCTGGCCGCGTTCGGCCAGGCCATGAAGGATTTCCATAAGGGGGAGATGCAAAAAGCCGCCGCCGGGCTCAAATCTTTCGTCGAGAAGTACGCCGAGGAACGTGAACTGGTCGACCGGGCCCGGATCTACATCGCCATCGCCATGAAACGGCCCAAGAAAGAGACCGTCCAAATCAAAACGTTCGAAGACCATTTCCATTATGCCGTCTACAAGATCAATTCCGGGGACCTCGACGGGGCCCTCAAGCTCCTTGAAAAGGCCCTGGAATTCAAAACCGACGAAGCCAAGATCCATTACCTCATATCCGACGTCCGCTGCCGGCTGGGACAGGCCGACGATTGCCTGGAATCCCTGAAGAAGGCGATCCAGAAGGACAAGCTCTTCGCCGTCCTGGCCCAGAACGAGGCCGATTTCGCGCCCCTCTGGGAAGACAAGAGGTTCAAGGTCATCACCCGTCTGGCATGAACACGAAACCTATCGTCCTCATCCTGGCCGGAGGGAAAGGCTCCCGCTTCAGATCGAGGACGCCCAAGGCCCTTCACCCCATTCTCGGCAAGCCCATGGCGGCGCTCGTTCTCGACGCCGTCCGGGCGTTGAGGCCGTCCCGGACATTTGCCGTCGTGGGCGACCGGAGGGAGGAGTTTGCGCGTTCCTTCGCAGGCGCGGGCCTTGAGCTCATCCGGCAGAAGGAAGACCTGGGGACGGGAGGGGCCGTCTTATCCGCGAGGCACGCCCTAGCGCTCAAGGCCGGAAGAGATGTCCTCGTCGTTCCATCCAACATGCCTTTGCTCACCGGCCCTACACTGAAAGCCCTCCTTCGGACGCACAGGAAACGGGAATATTCCGTGACCGTGCTCTGCGCGCCGGGAGCCCCTCTCGAAATTCCCCCTGCGGGTTCGGGAGGCGCCGTCTGCGCATTCAAGGCCCGCGATCTTTTAAAGGCGTTGAGCAAGCTCCGTCGTCAGGGCCGGCGCCCTTTCCCGTTGAACGACGTTGTCCGCCTTCTCGCCGGGAGCGGACGATCCGGGGTGTACCGGGCCCGGAAAGCCGTGGAACTTTTCGAGGTCGGGACGCGCTACGACCTGGCCCTCGCCGCGGCCTTCCTCCGTGTCCGGAAGATCCGCGCCCTCGCCCTCAAGGGTGTTTCCTTCCTGGACCCTTCTTCGGCCTGGATCGACCTCGACGTTCGCGTGGGCGAAGATACGGTGATCCATCCCTCCGTCATCATCGAGGGGAATTCCCGGATCGGGAGGGACTGCCGCGTCCATCCCTTCGTTTACATCCGGAACGCCCGGATCGGGGACCGGGTTAGGATCTTCGGCCCGACCGACATCGAAGACTGCACCCTCGAGGACGATTCCCGGGCGGGTCCCTTCTCCCGGCTCAGGGCTAAGACCGTGGTTAAGCCCGGGGCCCGCGTCGGAAATTTCGTCGAGATGAAGAACACGGTCTTCGGCTCTCGCTCCAGGGCGCTCCACCTGAGCTACCTCGGCGACAGCGAGGTCGGAGAGGACGTGAACATCGGCGCCGGAACGATCACCTGCAACTACGACGGGGTCCGGAAGAACCGGACGACCATCGGGGACGGGGTGTTCATCGGATCGGGGACCGAGCTCGTCGCTCCGGTCAAGGTCGGGAAGGGGGCCTACGTGGCTGCCGGGTCCACGATCACTAAAGACGTCAGTCCCGAAGCCCTGGCCGTCGCCCGGGCCCGCCAGGTCGAAAAGACGGGCTGGGTCCGACGGAAAAGAAGATAAGGGCTACCGGCCTCCGGTCTTCTGTTTCTCGTATCTCCTGACATAGGCGAGTCTCTGGACGGCCGTGATGTTGGAGGCGAGGGCGATAAAGACCAGGACGGCGGTCATGGCGGGGTCATAGATCTTGAAGGCGAGGCCGACGGCGGTCCCGGCGAAAAGCAGGATGAGCCGCTCGGCCCTCTGCATGATGCCCACTTGGCAATCTATGCCGAGTCCTTCGGCCCGGGCCCGGGTGTAACTGACCATCGTGGATCCCAGGAAGGCGCAAAAGATCACCCAGAGGGTCCATTGCGTCCGGAAATGATAGGCGAGGCCCATGTACATGAAGAATTCCGTGTAGCGGTCGAAGCTCGAATCCAGGATCGCTCCGAAGAGGCTCTTCCGGTTGGAGTTCGCGGCGACCTTGCCGTCCAGGATGTCTAAGACCCCGCAGAGAAAGATGAGGACCATGGCCCAGATGGGCCGCTCCAGAAAATAAAAGAGCCCGACACCGAATCCCGCGGCGAAGCCGAGGTAGGTCAGTGTGTTGGGATGGATGCGGAGCTTGACGAAAAGGATCGACACCTTGTCGAAAAAGCTCAGGATCCGGATGATCAATCCCCTGGGCAGGAACCGGAACGCCTTTTCGTTTGGACCGTTCGTCATCATGCTCGGACCTTTGATGAATGAGCTTGAATCATAGAACCGATGCCCTCAATAATCAAGCGTCCCCTCCCAAAAATAATGCCGATGGGATTCTTTCTTCTCATGTGATCAGCACCGCGCCGGCGAACATGAGCGCGATGGAAGCCAGCTTGAGGAGCACCGTCGGGGCCCCGGTCTCCTCTTTCAGGACGCCTGGCAGGAACCGGCTGAAGAGCAGGGCAAAAACGAGAACGAAGAACGGCTGGAGGGAGGAGAGGGCGGTGACCAACGTGACGGGCCCGAGGGAGACGGCCGCAACGCTGCAGATGGTAGCGGCCAGGGCGAAGATCTCGTTGACCGACATGATCCCGATGATCTTGGGGCCGCGATCGCGGATGGCGGCCTTGAGGTCGGACCGGCGGCGGATGAGCCAGGGGATAAGGACGATGAACGTCCACAGCCGGACCAGGGCGAACACCGTCCAGAAGTCCGACCCCTTCAAGGCCTGTTTTACGGCGATCATGTAGAGCGCGAGCACGAAGGCCGCCAGGATCATCAGCCGGAAGGCTTTCCCGGGCCGGAACAGGGCTCCGGACCTTGAGTTGATCAGAATGGCCCCGGCCATGAGGAGAAGGATCCCGGCGTACTCGCCCGCCCCGAGCCGTTCGCCCAGGAAGGCCCAAGCCAGGACGGAGACGAAGAGCGGCGAAAGATAGAAGAGCGGGACGACCCTGGAGATCTCTTCGGACTTGGCGGCCAGAAAATAGAGGGTTGACATCAGGACGTAGAAGAGGCCGGCCGCCCCGGCCGTGAGGACGACCTTCCAGGAAAGCGGCGAGAACCCGCGGGCGACGAGGATGACCGGCGCGGGCAAGAGGCCCGTGAGCCCGAGGATGAGAAGGAGCACGATCGGCTTCAGCCTCCAGCGGGACAGCACGAACTTATCCATCATGTTGACCATGGCCATGGAGAACGCGTAAAGGACGGATAATACGGCCCACATTTCGATCTGCGCGATTATAGCAAAAAAGTCGGTTTGACCACTACCTCCTCAGTCGCGCCTTGATGAGTTTATCAAGATTATGGGTTTGACCATGTTCGCGACATCCGGTAAAATAATGCCGATCGTGACAGGAATGGGAAGATGGGAAACAAACTGAATCTCAGAAATATTCCGAAGGACGGAAAGGTCTATGTCTGGGAAGGGACCTATGCCATGGTCAAGGCCGAACGGCCCTGCCGCGGGGCGGTCGCCGTCATCCGAGACAGGAAGGAGACGACGTGCCTCGTCGAGGAATCCAGGCTTCGGACCGCGAACCTCCTGGCCTTCGACGCGGGCTGGAAGATCATCACCTTCGACATGATCCTTCCGTTCGGGCTCATCGGTTTTCTGGCGCGCGTCTCGGGCGCGCTGGCCAAAGCGGGCATCAGCATCTGCGCCCTCTCCGCCTATTCGACCGACCACATCCTGGTCAAGGCCAGGGACCTGGAAAAGGCCCTCGCCTGCATGGAAAAGATGGGATTCATGGTCGAGGGGAAGAGACGATGACGGTCCTGGTTTCGCTCGGCGAGATCAAGGAGGCGCTCCGGGGGATCGACCCCATCCCTCTGATCGAGGAAGGCTTCTGTGCCTATTCGAGGGGCGAAGTCGTCGTGCCGCCCGTCGGCGAAATGATCTTCGAGGACCCCCCGGGTGATGTCCATATCAAATACGGCTACATCAAGGGCGACGACTATTACGTCATCAAGATCGCTTCGGGGTTCTATGGGATCGAGAGGCCCGGCATCTCCTTGTCCGACGGGATGATGCTCCTTTTCAGCCAAAGAACGGGAGAGCCGAAGGCTATCCTCCTCGACGAAGGCCACCTCACGAACGTCCGAACCGCGGCGGCCGGGGCGGTCGCCGCCAAGTACCTCGCGCCGGAGAAGGTGGTCCGGGCCGGGATCCTCGGTGCGGGCGTCCAGGGCCGGATGCAGCTCGAATACCTCAGGCGTGTCCGGGAATTTTCGGACGTCATGGTCTGGGGCCTGAACCAGGACGAGTTGGACGCTTACCGGGCCGACATGGAGCCTCTCGGGTTCCGGATCGTGACGACGCTCGATCCCGGCGAAGTGGCCGCTTCGTGCAACGTCATCGTCACCTGCACCCCGGCGACGAAGCCGCTCCTCCGGGCCGGGCAGGTCCGCCGGGGAACCCACATCACGGCTATGGGCTCGGACACGGTCGAAAAACAGGAGCTCGATCCCGACATCCTCGCCCGAGCCGACAGGATCGTCGTGGACAGCCTCAGCCAGTCGCTCCAGCGCGGGGAGAGCTTCAGGGCCATGCAGGCGGGGGCGATCACGAAAGAGCGCCTCGTCGAGCTTGGGAACGTCATCATGGACCCCGGCCTCCGGCGCGCGTCCGGGGATGAGATCACGGTGGCCGACCTGACGGGTGTCGCCGTCCAGGACATTCAGATCAGCAAGGCCGTCTTCGAAGCGATAAAAAAGTATCAGTCGTAGTATTCAAGTCCCAGGTGGGTGATGAGCTCCTCGCCCTTGAGGTGGCGGAGCGTGTTCTTTAGCTTCATGAGCTGGATGAAGAGGTCGTGCTCCGGGTATAGCTCCGGCGCGCACATCGGGCTCTTGAAATAGAAGGACAGCCACTCCTGGATCCCTTTCATCCCGGCCCGCCGGGCCAGGTCCATGAACAGGACGAGGTCGAGGACGATGGGGGCGGCCAGGATGCTGTCCCGGCAAAGGAAGTCGACCTTGATCTGCATCGGGTAGCCCATCCAGCCGAAGATGTCAATGTTGTCCCAGCCCTCCTTGTTGTCGCCCCGGGGAGGATAATAATTGATCCGGACCTTGTGGGTGTATTTGCTGTAAAGGTCGGGATAGACATCGGGCTGGAGGATGTACTCGAGGACACTCAGCTTGCTCTCCTCCTTGGTCTTGAACGATTCGGGGTCGTCGAGGACCTCTCCGTCGCGGTTGCCGAGGATGTTGGTCGAGAACCAGCCGTTGAGGCCGAGGAGCCGCGCCTTGAATCCGGGGGCGAGGATGGTCTTCATCAGGGTCTGCCCGGTCTTGAAATCCTTGCCGGAGATGGGCACTCCCTTTTCGCGGGCGAGCTGCCAGATGGCCGGGATGTCCACGGTCAGGTTCGGCGCGCCGTTGGCGAAAGGAACACCCGACATGAGCGCGGCGTAGGCGTAGATCATGCTTGGGGCGATGGACGGGTGGTTCTCCTTCATGGCCTTCTCGAAGGATTCGATGGTTTCGTGAATCGGCTCCTTTTTCAAGAAGATCTCGGTCGAGGCGCACCAGACCATGACCAGGCGGTCGAGCTTGTTCTCTTCCTTGAACTTCCGGATATCTTCGATGAGGAGGCGGGCGTAGTCGTACTTCGTCGCGGCCTTTTTGACGTTATCGCCGTGCAGGTTCTTCACGTACCTCTGGTCGAAGACGGCGAGCCAGGGCTTGAGGGCGTCCAATTCCTCCCGGACCGGGTCGAGGTGCTCGCGGCGCAGGACCCCGGCCTTGACGGCCGCTTCATAAGCGTTGTCGGGGAAGATGTCCCAGCCCCCGAAGATGAGATCGTCGAGGCCGGCCAGATCGATGAAGTCCTTGATCATGGGGTTCTTCTTTTCCGTCCGCTTCCCCAGGCGTATCGTTCCCATCTGGGTCAGCGACCCGATGGGTTTGGAGAGGCCCTTCCGGATGGATATGACGCCGGCGATGAAGGTCGTGGCCACGGCGCCCATGCCGACGGTCATGACCCCGAGCTTTCCGGACGGTTTTTTAATATCCATATTCGTGCTCATGGCGGCTTCCTCCCGTGACTTATCGATTATTGGATATGAATGGATCTTTATCGTTATTCGTTACACTAACACAAGCCGCCGGTGACATCAAGCGGACGGCCGCGGCCCTCTAGCAAAATTCCGAGTGTTGGTTTATCATCTTGCCGGACGCTCTGAATGAGCCCGATCTCTGAAAGAAACGAGGCCCCATGAACAAGATGAAGACCGTCGGCATTTTACGCGCGGCCACGTTAGCCGTGATCATAATCTGCGCGATCGCCCTGGCGGCGGACACGGTCTTGATCGCCGCACGTCCTGGCGCCCGAACCGGCCCGGTTCGCCCCTCCCCCCAGCTGCTGGGTCAGCCTCTCGGCCTTTTCGAAAGCCACGGCGACGTCGGTCCCGTCGAACGGCCCGGCCGGGCGGTCTATGACCCCCAAAAGCAGGAGTACCTCATCGAGGGCGCCGGCGCGAACATGTGGTTCAGCACGGACGAGTTCCAGTTCGTCTGGAAGCGGCTGAAAGGCGATTTTATCCTCAGCGCGAGGGTCGAATTCATCGGCAAGGGCGTCGTGGCGCACCGGAAGATCGGCTGGATGGCGCGCTCGACACTCGATCCCGGTTCAGCCCACGCGAGCGCGGTCGTCCACGGCGATGGGCTGACGTCGCTCCAGTTCCGCAAGGCCCCTGGTAACGATACGGAGGAGGTCCAGATGGCCGTCCAGGCGCCGGATATCATCCAGCTTGAGCGCAGGGGGGATGTCTATATCATGTCGGCGGCGCGTTTCGGCGAAACCTTTGCCAGCGAACGGGTCCCCGATATCGGGCTGGGCGACGAGGTCTATGTCGGCCTTTTCGTCTGCTCGCACGACGCCCGCGTCTCCGAAAAGGCCAAGTTCTCCAACGTGCGCGTCGTCATCCCGGCGAAAGAGGGCTTCGTGCCCTACCAGGATTATATCGGGAGCAATCTTGAGGTCATGGACGTCGAAAACGGGGAAAGGACCGTCGTCATCCAGTCTCCTCGTTCGCTTCAGGCCCCGAATTGGACGGCGGACGGCAGGGCGCTGATCTATAACAGCGAGGGGCTGCTTTACAGGTTCGACCTCGCCGCCGGCGCCCCTTCCGTGCTTGAGACCGGGCCCGCGAAAGACAACAACAACGATCATGTTCTTTCGTTCGACGGCAAATGGATCGGCATCAGCCACCATAGTCCGGAGGACGCCGGCGAGTCGATCATCTACGTTCTTCCCGCCGCCGGCGGCGACCCCGTGAGGGTGACGGACAAGGGCCCTTCCTACCTGCACGGCTGGTCGCCCGACGGAAAGTCCCTGGTGTACACGGGCGGCCGGAACGGCGAATACGACATCTACAGGATATCCGTCAAGGGCGGTCCGGAGGTCCGGCTGACCGACGCCAAGGGCCTGGACGACGGTCCGGAATACACGCCGGACGGGCGGTTCATCTACTTCAATTCCAACCGGACCGGCTTGATGCAGATCTGGCGGATGCGGTCCGACGGAAGCGGCCAGGAGCGGGTCACGACGAGCGACCTCAACGACTGGTTCCCCCACGTTTCGCCCGACGGCCGCCGGATCGTCTTCCTGTCGTTTCAGAAAGACGTCGATCCGGGCGATCATCCGTTCTACAGGCAGGTCTATCTCCGGATGATGCCGGTGGGGGGCGGCGAGCCCCGGGTGATCGCCTACCTCTACGGCGGCCAGGGGTCGATCAACGTGCCCTCGTGGTCGCCCGACGGCAGGAAGATCGCCTTCGTGAGCAATACGGAGTTCTAGAGCGTCACGGACCGGATCGGATTCTTTTTCCGGGGAAATTCATCCGACGTACAATCTCCTGAAAGCGCGGGTCGGAACGAATAGGATCCAAGCGTGGATCAACTCTGAGATAGACCATTAAATCGGAACGCTCCTCGTAAGCCCGGTTCAGCCACTGGAATGCCTCATCGCTGAGGCCGAGACCGATGTGGACGAGCCCGATTTCAAACGGATTGACGTAACGTGTGCGCGACGCCGCGAGCAGGCTCTGCAGAGCTTCAGCTGCATCGGTCTTGCGCCCGGAGACTGCGAGCGTATGTGCCAGGTCGGCTTTGACAACGAGATTGTCTTTGAGCAATTCGTCGCCGCGCTTCATAGCTGCGAGAGCTTCCGTGAACGCGCTTTGCTGTTCCTTGACAAGGCCAATATACCAGTAGGCGAGCCCATAGTTTGGATCAAGGTCGATTGTCTTGTTGAGCTGGTCCAAAGCCTGTTCGTAATCGCGGAGAAAGTAGTAGAGCCAGCCCAGATGCACGCTCATGATCGGGCTGAGGGGGTCCAGCTCGAGCGCTCGATTGCTCTCGGCAAGCGAGTCCTTGGGGCGTCCAGCTACGACTAGGTAGTGTGCGTACCAGTGGTGTGCGTTCGCGTTGCCGGGGTTGAGCTCCAGGGCGCGCTTGAATTCGGTCTCCGCGCCGGAGAAATCCCAGTCGTAGTTCAGCTTGATGAATGCGAGCGGATTGTGTACCTCGGCGAGCGACTCGGTGATCTCTAGCGCCTTCACTGCGGCCGCCTTGGCCTTTGGGATGGCCTCGTTCGGCGGAAGCGAGCCGACATCGAACGAGAAACCTAGAGACATATAGCAGTCGGCAAGCCCACTGTACGCGTGGGCGTACGTCGGGTCAGCGTTAATAGCCTGTTCGAAGAGCCCGATCGCCTTCTTAACGGACTCCGGCGTCCTCTTGACCCAGAAGTAGCGGCCCTTCAGGTAGAGTTGGTACGCTTCGGGATCCACCCGGCGGGCGCTACGGAGGGCCGCTTGCTCCTGAGGGGTGAGCTTCACCTGGATCTCACGAGCGATCGAACGGGCGACTTCGCTCTGTAGTACAAGCACATCCTCCAAGTCTCGCTCGTACGCGTCGGCCCAAATGTGCTCGTCCGTTGCGCCACGGATCAAATGTGCACTGATCCTGACCCGGTTCCCAGCGCGCTCGACGGATCCTTCCACTGCGGCGTCGACATCGAGTTCTCTGGCGATCTCCCGGATGGATTTTTGCGTCCTTTTGTACCGCATGACCGACGTCCGCGAGACCACACGCAGAGTGCCGATCTTGGCGAGGTCGGTGATGACGGCGTCGGTCATGCTGTCGGCGAAGAATTCTTGCTCGGGCTCGGCCGAAAAGCTCACCAGCGGCAGCACTGCGATGGAGCGAATCGGGCCCGATATTGTGGCGCCGCCAGAGCGCCCACGCAGCTCCGGAAGTTCTCTCGCTTCCGCCTGGAGCGTGAAACCAAGATCCCTCGCCGACTGAAAGCGCTCCTCCGGCCGCTTCTCCAGGCAGCGCTCGATTGCACGGGAGAGCGAGGCCGGAACAGAAGACTCGATGATTGTTGGCCCGAGAGGCTCCTCCTTGAGAATTGCGATCATCGTCTCGACTGCGGAGCCGCGGCTGAACGCACTCTTCCCGGTCACCATCTCGTACAACACGCAGCCGAAGGAGAAGATGTCCGAGCGGTGGTCGACGGCTTGCCCACGAACCTGCTCCGGTGACATATAAGCCACCGTGCCCATGACCATGCCAGGCTCAGTAGCATTCTCTATGGTGGCTGCCTTGGCCGGCTCCATCTCCGACGCCTTCGGGAGCAGCTTGGCCAGGCCGAAGTCCAGGATTTTGGCATGGCCCTTTTCCATCAACATGATATTCGCGGGCTTAATGTCCCGATGGATCATCCCCTTTTCATGGGCGAACTCCAAGGCTTCGACGATTTCCGTCGCGATTTGGAGCGCTTGTTTGAGAGGAAGTGGTCCTTCCGAGAGTCTGTCACGCATCGTCTTTCCCGGCACATATTCCATGGCGAAGAATAGCCTGTTTTCCGTTTCTCCGGCTTCGTAGATGCTGCAGATATAGGGATGATCCAGAGCTGCGGCAGCTTTGGCCTCACGGATAAATCGGCTTCGCGCCGTTGGATCCTGATACATCTCTTCTGGCAGGAACTTAATAGCAACATTGCGATCCAAGCAGGTGTCTTCGGCCTTAAAGACGATCCCCATCCCGCCCTGGCCGATCTCTTCGATAATCCGGTACTTCCCGGCGATCAGGCTTCCCTGAGATAGAACATAAGCAGATGTCTCGAATGTTTTTGTCAAGGAAGAGAGAGGCCGGCCATCCTGGGTGAGCCGCGTCGCGCAGCTGCCGCAAAACCGGGAGGTGTCAGGATTATCGGCGTGACACGTAGGACATTTCAAGGCTCAATTTTCCTTATATCGCCGTTTGGCAAGATGATAGCACCGGTGGGAAAGGAGGTCAATGGCTCTAAAACTACCAGAGACTGTTTACACTTGGGCTCCGCTTTCGTAAGCCAGGCGACGAAAGGAGAGGTTGTATGTCCGGAGCCGAGATGATCAGGAATCAGCGCTGGCGGCTGGTGATCATTCGTCATGTCGAGGAGATCACCCAGAATGTCGCCAAGACTTGCCGCTATTATGGAATCAGTCGGATAACTTTCTACCGATGGTATCGAAGGTATCAAGAGTTCGGGGAGCGACGTGAAGTTCCTTGAGCGAATCCCCGGAACGCGAAGGCGGTACTATCAATACACAGGGCAGACTCCATATGAGCGATTTTGAGAGAAAGTCGGGCTCTCGGTGTAACCGGTCATGGTCGTATACACACTTTGTCAGGCGATTCTTTTCGCCCTGAAATAGAAAAGCGTCACCAGCACAATCAGATAATTGACCACCACTAACGAGTGCTGTGTGTAAAAACGGAACAGAGTCCATCCCCAGATCTCGACCAGGCTTGAGCCGATCACGGCGAAATTGATGACCTGGATGATCTTCCAGGCCGTCGGGAGCTTTCGAAAGAACCGGATGATCAGCATCACGGCCAGCCATGAATAGAGATAGTTGTAGTACCAACCGAGAGGGGAAAGAAACGGTATGAGGACGAGAAGAAAAGCGCCCTCCAGCGCCTCGGGAATCTCGGGGGCCGGGCCCGACCGACCGCGCTTCATCATCTCCAGCATGACGGCCGCGATGATCAGCACGGACAGGACCAGAGTCCCCGTGAGCATGGAGCTCGGCATTCCGGTGAACGTCTTCAATAAAAAACCGGAGAGTGAGGCGTTATCGTAAACTCCGAGCAGGCGCGGAGTCGATAGAGAAAGAGTGGCCGGCCATTCTTTGAGCACGGCGAGATTGCCCTGAAAACCATAAAAAAACGCCGGAACCGCCAGCCCGACCCCAAAAAGCCCCAGGCCGAAGGCCGCCGCTTTGAGCCTTTTCTTAAACACGAGATAAGGAAGAAAAATCAGGACATAGGGCTTGAAAAACAGCGAGATTCCCCAGGACAGGCCGGCTCCCGTCTCCCTTTCCTTGATGAGAAAATTAAGCATCAGGGTGAGCAGGAAAAGGATGAAAAGGTTCACCTGTCCCAGCTCGATCTCCCTGGCGAGGAACTTAAGTAAAACTAGGAACGTCCAAGCAAAAAGCGCCGCTGCCATTTTCTTCTCGATCCCGAAAATTCGGGCGGACAGGACAAAGATGCCGGCCAGGCAGACGAATTCCAGAATATACCAGACAAGCTTAGCCGGCCCGTAGGGGAGGAGTGAGAGCGGAGCAAAAAAGATAGCCGAAGGGGGTGAGTACTTGAATTGGAGATGTCCGTCAGATGCCCGGTAAAGGGTCTCCCCGGCGATAACCCTCTGGCCGGCCTTGTAGCAGACGCCGAAGTCCGACATATCCTTCCGGACCCCAAAAAAATAGACAGCGGCCAGCATGAGCCCGATAACGGTGATGAGAACCAGACGGCTAAAAGAAGGCAAAAGATAGGATTTCCCTTCTTCCGCGGCATGGCGAATTCCCGCTCTGGGCAATGAATCCCCCCTCCTAACCATTTCGATACTATATCGCCGGCCTCTCGGCCATGTCAATCACCGCGAAAATCGATGTCCGAAGAGCGTGTCGCGACGAGAAAGCCCGCCGCCCCGGTTAAAAGACGATAGACTTCCGCTCCGCAATGAGACCATGAAGATGATGAGGGAGTTGGACAGGAAGGCGATACTTGAACCCTTGCCAAATGGCGTCAGCTAAATTATTATGAGATACGGAATCCGTAGCTTAAGAAATCAGCACGCGAATCCGAAATCGCCTGACGACGAACAGATGCCGGGGTGGCGGAATTGGCAGACGCAAGGGACTTAAAATCCCTCGGGGCGCAAGCTCCATGTCGGTTCGAGCCCGACCCTCGGCACTCTGTATTCCGATGATCATCGACTTTTGCCGCCCTCCTCAGGGGATCGGGCGATTTCGAAACGGCCGTAGAGCCGGAGAGCAACGCGGAACGCCTTTTTGAATTGTCTCAGGAGCTGTGCTAGAATGAATGGACTTTTTTTAACGCGGGAGCGAACATGAAATTGGAGGGGATGTCCGCATCGGTTCCGGGCGGCATCGACAAGAAGTCGGCGGCCGCCAACTCCGTCATCGCGGCGGTTTTCCTGACGGGCATAAAGCTCGTCGTGGGCCTTATGACGGGAAGCCTCGGCATCCTGGCCGAGGCCGCCCACTCGGGCCTGGACCTCGTGGCCGCCGTCGTCACCTTCCTGGCCGTCCATTTTTCCGACAAGCCCGCCGACCACGAACACCCCTACGGCCACGGCAAGGTCGAGAATTTCTCGGCCCTTATCGAGACCGTCCTCCTCTTCGCCACCTGTTCCTGGATCATCTATGAGGCCGTCCAGCGCCTTTTCTTTCACTCCAAGGAGGTTCAAGCAAGCCTCTGGGCCTTCCTCGTCATGGCCATCTCCATCGCGGTGGATGTCAGCCGCTCGCGGATGCTTTACAGGGCCGCCCGCCAACACCGCAGCCAGGCCCTTGAAGCGGACGCCCTCCACTTCCACACGGACATCTGGAGCTCCTCTGTAGTTATCGGGGGCCTTGCCCTGGTCTGGCTGGGCCGGAACGCTCTGCCGAAATATTCCGGCCTCCTGGCCAAGGCGGATGCCCTGGCCGCGCTGGGAGTGGCTTTCATCGTCATCTTCGTGAGCTACAAACTCGGGAAGAGGACCATCGCCGTCCTCCTCGACTCCGCGCCCGACGGCATGACCCAGAAGATCAGCGAAGCCGCCGACGGGGTTGAGGGCGTGATGAGTGTCGGCCATGTCCGCGTCCGGCGCTCCGGGCCCCGCGTCTTCGTGGACATGACCGTCGAGGTCGACCGTAACCTGTCCTTCGAGCGGACCCACAACATCGCTGACGCCGCCGAGGCCCGGATCCAGCAGATCTCCCCGGGCGCCGATGTCGTCATCCACACCGACCCCCACGAGGGCGAGCGCGAGTCCGTCGCCCGGCGTATCCGGACCGTGGCCGAGCGGAACCAGATGGCCGTCCACAACATCAGCGTCCACGACGACCGGGGCCAACTCTATGTGGACCTCCATATGGAGGTCGACGACCACTTGTCTCTTCAGCAGGCCCACGAGATGGCCAGCCACATCGAGCAGGACCTCAGGGCCGACCAGCCCCGGATCGCCCGGATCGACACGCACATCGAGTCCCGCGGGACCGGCATCGGCGAGGATGATGATGTCACGGCCCAGGAAATCCGGCTGGTGGAAACCATCCGGAAGATCACGGACGAGATCGTCGGGGAGTCGAGCTGTCACGAGATCAGCGTCCGCAGGCATGGCCTGAAATACCTGGCTGCTCTCCATTGTACCTTCGACAAAGGGCTTTCCATCATCCAGGTCCATGAGATCTCCTCGCGCATCGAGGAACGCCTCAAGAACACTGTCCCCGCCCTGGAACGGGTCCTAGTCCACGCAGAGCCGCCCCCGTCTTCAGGGCCATCAACGAACGGCTGAGAAATCCCCCCTCGTGTATAATAACGTGCCGCGACCGATTCTCGAAGAGAGGAGGGTCGAGCCATGATGTCCATGAAGACGAACTCCGCAAGTGACGCCTTGGACGAGGTCGCGTGAGTAGAATCCGAAGAAGGAGAGGAACCATGCGAATGACCGGAAGGAAGAAGTGCACGGTGATGGGCCTCGCCTTCGCGATCTTTATCTTCATCTTCGCGAACTTGGCCGCCGGGCCGGGCTTTTCCGCGGACAAGACGAAAGGCCACTTCCCGGTATCGGTCTGGTACGCCGGCGGCCATGCCCGAGCCCCCATGCTCGAGGCCGTGACGCCCCAGTCGCCGGTCGTCTGGCGGAAGGACCTCGAACAGATCAAGAGCCTGGGCTTCAATACCGTCCGACCTTGGATCGAATGGACGGCTTGCGAGAAGGAGGAGGGCAAGTACGACTTCAGCGCCCTGAGGACCGTTTGCGACCTGGCGAATGAAATAGGCCTCAAGGTCGTCCTCCAGGTCTATATCGATTCCGCCCCCGATTGGGTCGGGGCCGAGCACCCGGACTCCAAGTTCGTTTCCTCCAACGGGGTCGCCGTCGAATCTCAGGCCTCGCCCGGCTTCTGCTTCGACCATCCGGGGGTCCGCGGCAAGATCCTCGGATTCTTCACGGAAGCGGCCAGGGCCGTCAAGGACAAACCGGCCTTCTATGGATGGGACCTGTGGAGCGAACCCCACATCATCAATTGGGCCGAGGTCTATTATGTCGGCGACCTTCGCTACGTCCAGTTCTGTTACTGCGCTTCGACACAGGCCCGTTTCCGCGAGTGGCTCAAAAAGAAGTACGGGACCCTGGAAGCCCTGAACAAGTCCTGGTACCGCACGCTCAAGTCATGGGATGAGCTCGAGCCGCCGCGATACGGAACGATCCTGACCTTCACGGATTACATCGACTGGAAGGAATTCATCGCCGATAAGCTGGCCGAGGACCTGGCCCTCAAAGCGGCCGCCGTCAAGGCCGTCCTGCCCGATACCGTCGTCACCAGCCATT
The DNA here is from genome assembly GCA_022867105.1 of Candidatus Aminicenantota bacterium. Classification (GTDB taxonomy): domain Bacteria; phylum Acidobacteriota; class Aminicenantia; order Aminicenantales; family Saccharicenantaceae; genus JALHVH01. Next base: position 6,033 of record JALHVH010000307.1, on the reverse strand, counting down.
CGGCGGGTCCCGGCATTTTCAGCCGGCCGGACTGGTCGGGGACGCCCGACGACCGTAAAATGTCCGACAGCGTGGACTTCTACGGTTCCTCGATCTATCCCAAGCACGCATGGACGATCAAGCCCTGGTCGCCCTTCTTCCGGTCCTCGGGACTGGATTTCGTCCGGTCCATGGGGATCGGCAACAAGGGGTTCTATATCGGTGAGCTCCAGGCGGGTTACGGCGTCTTCGGGATGAAGATGAGCTATCCGGTGGTCGGCGCGGACCTCCGCGATTGGATGTGGACGACCGTCGCCTATGGGACCAGGGCGATCAACATATACGCCTACTATCCGATGAGCACGGGATACGAGGCCGGCGGCTACGGACTGATCGAGCTGGACGGTAAGGTCACGGAGAGGGCCGTCGAGGCGGGCAGGATCGCCCGGACGATCACCGAGAACAAGGACCTCTTCCTGGGGGCCCTTCCGGCGAAGGCGGAGATCGCCATCCTCTACAACCCGCTTTCCCACATGGTCGGCGGCCAGCAGACATTCACCGGCGAGGGCCAGACGGTGGGCGCCAACAATCTCAGCGAGTCGCTCCAGGGCATCCACAAGGCTTTTTTCGAGAAGAACATCCCCGTTGATTTTCTCCACGCGAACGACCTCGGCACTCCCCGGGCGGCCCAATACAGGCTGATCATCGCCCCTTATCCGGTGATGATGTCCCAGCCCCACGTCCGGAAGCTCATCGATTACGTCAGGGACGGCGGGACCCTGGTCAGCGAAGCCCGCTGCGGATGGGTCGACGAGAAGGGATTCTCCAGCCCGGTCATTCCGGGCGCCGGGCTCCATGAGGTCCTCGGCTGCCGCGAGGATGTCGTCATGCCCATCGCCAAGACCGCCGTCATCAAGGTCACGGCCGGCCACGAATCCATCCCGCTGCTCAAGGCGGGGGACAGGCTCGATTCGCTCTTCTTCGAAGAGAGCTTCGAACTCTTGAACAAGACGAGCCGGGTCCTGGCCGAGTTCGAGAGCGGCAAGCCGGCCATGGTCTATTCGACTTACGGCAAGGGCAAGGCCCTCATCGTCGGGTCATTTCCCGGCGCCGCATATTTTCATTTCGGGAACCCGAACAACGGCAGGTTCTACTCCGGCCTGGCCGAATGGCTCAAGATCACCCGGCCCGTCGAGGTCGCCGCCGCGGAACCGGGTGCGCTCGTCGAGGCCCGGGTGCTCGAAGGGGACGGGTATCGGATCCTCTTCGGATTCAACCGGGGGGAAAAGCGGACGCCGGCGAAGTTGGGGTTGCTCGTCGCTGGAAAGAAATTCCTGGCTCGGGAGATCGAGACGAAAAGGGACGTCCCGTTCCTCGTCGAGAAGGACAGGCTTGTCTTTGAGAAAATTCTGGAGCCCGGCGAGGCCTGGGTCGTCCTGATCAAGGAAGATGGCGACTAAGGAATTTTGCGCGGGGATCGACGCCGGCGGCACGAAGATCTCTTCGGCCCTCTTCACAAGGGAAGGTGAGGTCACCGGCAAGACCAAGATCTCCATCGATAAGGCCGGGGGCGACGGGGCCGCCGCCCAGATCGCAGAGATCCTCCGGAGCCTGGGGGACCTTGCGGAGCGGAATGAAGGCAGGCTCCTTCGGGCCGCCCTGTGCGTCCCCGGGGTCGTTTACCAGAAGACGGGGCTTGTCTGGGCCCCGAACATTCGCGGATGGGACCACTATCCGCTCGGCGAGAGGATTAAACAGGCATACGCGCAGATCGATCGCGAAGATGCGCCGGAGGCGCGCGTCTCCTTTGTTTCTCTTCCCCGGCTCGTCATTGAAAGCGATCGCAGCGCTTACGTCATGGGCGAGCAATGGTGCGGGGCGGCAAAGGGGGCGCGGGACGCCGTCTTCCTGGCCGTCGGGACCGGCATCGGGGCCGGCATCCTCGCGGAGGGTCGGGTTGTCCACGGCAGCGAGGACATCGCCGGCGCCGTGGGCTGGTTCGCCCTCGACCCGAACTTCAAGGATGAATACGCCGCCATGGGCTGTTTCGAGGCCGAGGCGTCTGGGAATTCGGTAGGCCGGAAGGGGGCCCGCCTTCTCGCGGAGGGACGGTCGTCCCTGATGCGGGAACTTGCCGGGGGGGACCCGGCCGAGGTCACGGCCGCGATCGTGGCCGAAGCCGCCAGGAAGAATGATCCCGTGGCCCGGAAGATCATTAACGATACGGTTGCTTACCTGGCCATGGGCATCGCCAACATCGTCAGCATCCTCAACCCGGAGATCATCGTCCTGGGCGGTGGTCTTTTCCAGGCTTCGGACCTCCTGCTCGAACCTATAAGAAAGGAATTCAAGCGGTGGGCCCAACCCCTCTCCGCCCGCTCGGTCAGGATCGAGCTTTCGGAGCTCGGCGAGGACGCCGGTCTTTACGGCTGTGGAAAGCTCGCCTGGGACAGCACTTAATGGGAGGAGAATCTAGATGTCAGCGACAAAATATCTGAATTCGATCCAGGGCATCCTGGAAAAGATCAAGACGAAGGAGATGAAGAAGATCCGGGCCGCCGCGAAGATCATGGCCGAATCCATCTCGAATGACGGCCGTGTCTACATGTTCGGAAGCGGCCACTCGGTCATTCCCGTTCTTGACATCTTCCCCCGCTACGGGAGCTTCGTCGGCTTTTTCCCCCTTTACGACCCGAGGCTCATGTGGTGGAACGTCATTGGCCCCGGCGGCGCGCGGGAGCTCCTCTGGCTGGAGAGGCAGGAAGGCTACGCCAGGGTCTTTCTCCAGAGTTATCCCCTGGAAAAAAGGGACGCCATGCTCATTTTCTCCCACGGCGGGCTGAACGCCGCCCCGATCGAAATGGCTCTGGAGGCGAAAGTCCGGGGCCTCAAGGTCATCGCGGTCTCGTCCCACGCGAACGTGAAGATCGCCCGGCGAAGCCATTCGTCCGGAAAGGTCTTGTCCGAGGTCGCCGACGTCGCCATCGACAATTGCGTCCCGCCCGAGGACTCCCTGGTGGACGTGGGACAGCTCGAGAAGGTCGCCGCCGGTTCGACCGTTGCCGCCGTCTCCATCGCAATGTCCCTCGTGGCCGAAACGGCCGCGGTGCTGGCCAAGAAGGGCAAGGTCCCGCCGACCTTCGTCTCTCCGAACGTCCACGGCGTGCCCAAGGACCACATGGCCGGTGTCTATCAGGCGTTCACCGAGTTCTATTACAAGCGGCCGTTTAACAAAAAAGGCCAGACAGGCTAATATAAGCATCACGGAAATCATGGGTCACTAATACGAACGCAATAAAAGGAGTTACAAGATATGAACGGCACTGAATGCCGTCCTCAAGCCCCCGCAGCGGAGGGGGGCCCGACTTGCTTGGAGGGGGAATCCGCTCCGCCTTCCCCCTTCCAACAGTCGCTTTGCTCCCTGCCTCCCCTCCTCGGTCGCTGCTGCGTCCTGCGGCCAGGGAGAGATATCCCCCTGGACCCCCTTCCCAGATCGGCTTTTCGACGGGGGGAACCGACGGGACTGGTTCCCGGGGGGCCGGGGGAATGAGGGCGGCTTCAGGCCGCTTAAAGTCAGATGTCAAACTTTTTAATGCGTCTGTATTAGAAAGGGAGGAATCCTATGATCGAACCGAGGACGACAGAAAAGGTGAACACCAGGCGCCTGATGTCTTCGGCCTGCGCCGGGATGTTCGTCTTCGGGATCGTCATGGCCATCCTGGGGGCCATCCTGCCGGGACTTTTCGCGAGGGTCGGTTTTGACAAGGGGGCGGCCGGGAACCTTTTCCTGTATATGAACTTCGCCATGCTCCTGATGTCGCTCTTCTTCGGCCCCATCGTGGACCGCTTCGGTTTCAAGGTCCTGCTGGTCGTCTGCTCCCTGCTGGTCGCCGGCGCCTTCCTGCTCCTGAGCTTGTCCTCGACCTACAGCCTGATCCTCATCGCGGCCGTCATCCTCGGCTTCGGCGGAGGGGGACTTAACGGCGGGACGAACACCCTGACGAGCGACATCCATGATGCTGAGAAACGCGGTTCGGCCATGAACGTCCTGGGTATCTTCTTCGGCTTTGGCGCCCTGACCATCCCCTTCCTGATAGGCGTCCTCGTCGAACTCCTGGGCCTCGGCAAGATCCTCATCCTGGCTACCTTCCTGAGCCTTGTCCCGTTCGTGCTTTTCCTTCTTTTCAAGTTCCCGGGGGGGAAACAGGCGCGGGGCTTTCCCCTCAAGGAAGCGGCCGGAATCGGCAGGAACCCGCTCCTCTGGCTTTGCGGCTTCCTCCTTTTCTTCCAATCCGGAAACGAATTCACGATCGGGGGGTGGATCTCCACCTATCTCCAGGAGTCCTTCAAGATCAGGCCCGCCGCGGCCGCGCTCGTCCTGGCCGGTTACTGGGCGGCCATCATGGCCGGCCGGCTCGTCTCCAGCCGGATCGTCCGCGTCCTCAGGAATGGGCGGCTCGTCCTGGTGAGCGCGGGCCTGGCCCTGGCCGCGGCCGTGCTCCTCAGATCGGCGCCTTCCGGCGCCCTTGCGGCTTTCGCCGCCGTCCTCATCGGCCTCGGTTTCGCGGCCATCTATCCCACGACCCTGGCCGTCGTCGGCGAAAGCTTCCCGGCCTTCTCGGGGACGGCGTTCAGCGTCGTCATCGCCATCGGCCTGTGCGGCGGGATGATATCGCCCTGGCTGGCCGGGAAGATCGCCCAGACCTCGGGACTCAGGCAGGGCTTGTTCCTTCCCGTGCTGAATTGCGCTATGATCATCCTGTTGCAGCTTATGATTATGAGCGTTATTAAGAAGCGAAGATCAAGTCCGTAGGGACGTGCGGACCCGGCCGAAAAAGAATGAGAAAAAGAATGGGGACACCTACCTTAGGTACGTGTCCCCGGGTTTATTCCCGGTTTTGCAGGAGAACCGATCATGAAGAAAATTGCTCTCACCGGAAACATCATCCTTCCCGACGAAGTCCTGACCGGCGGGGTCGTCCTCATCGAAGGGGAGATCATCGCAGGCGTCTACTATAACGACAACAGCCTGCCGGAGAACGAAATCGAGTTCCGGCGTTACGGCGATGCCTGGATCTCGCCCGGCCTCATCGACGTCCATCTCCACGGCGCGCTGGGGCATGAGGTGATGGACGCGGACGTCGATGGGTTGAAGGAGATCGCCCGCCACCAGGCCCGCTGCGGCGTCACCGGGTTCCTCCCGACGACCCTCTCCCAATCGATCGAAGCCGTCTGCAAGGCGGTGGACTCCGTCAAGCTGGCGGCGGCCCTGCCCCTGGACTCCGAGGTCCTGGGCGTCCACCTGGAAGGGCCGTTCGTCTGCATGAAGCGGAAGGGCGCCCAGGATCCCAAGTACATCAAGGAGATAAACCGCGAGGACCTCGACCGGCTTTATGCCGCTGCATCCGGCCTCAAGACCCTGATCACCCTCGCGCCTGAGGTCGGGAACAACATCTCCTTCATTCCCGAGATGGTCGGCCACGGCTTCGTCGTTTCCATGGGCCATTCGGACGAAACCTACGAGGAAGGCCTCCAGGCGGTTAAGGCCGGCGTCAGTCATGCCACCCACCTCTTCAACGCCTGGCGGGAATTCCAGCACCGCGAGCCGGGCGGGATCGGGGCGGCCATGGATTCGAACGAAGTCTTCGCCGAGCTCATTTCCGACGGAATCCATGTCCATCCGTCCTTCCTGCGACTGGCGATCGCCAGGAAGGGCAGCGACAGGATCTGCTTGATCACGGATTCCCTGGGGGTCTCCGGTCTGAGCGACGGGATTTATCCCTGGGGCGAGCTGGAGATCGTCCTCAAAGGGCGGGAGGTCCGTCTCAAGGACAGCGGGGTGCTCGCCGGCAGCATCCTCCACCTCAACCAGGGAATCAGGAACATCATCGAGTGGACGGGCGCCGGCGTCTCCGAGGTCGTGAACATGGCCTCCTTGAATCCGGCCAGGAACCTCGGGCTGGACGGCACGATCGGCAGCCTCGCGGAAGGCAAGCTGGCCAACATCGCCGTCTTTGACAAGGATTTCCGGGTGATCGATACCTGGCTGCGCGG
>JALHVH010000306.1 GCA_022867105.1 Candidatus Aminicenantota bacterium | reverse complement strand
TCGGAATCCCACATCTCCATCCACACTTGGCCGGAATTCGGCTACGGGGCCCTCGACATTTATACGTGCGGAAACAATATCGACCCGGAGAAGGCGGTCATTTTCGCGGTCGGGGCGTTCGGGGCCTCGACGTCCCACATCACGGAGATCACGCGGGGCATCGACGAGGGGGACAGCATCTTCTTCCACAGCTTCGTGACCTGGGAAGAGTATCTGAAAAAAGAGGGGATGAAGAAGGAAGAGGTCAAACCATGATCGCCGAGTTCAGCGTCGTCCCCGTCGGGAAGGGGGAGGAGCTGGCGGAGCTCGTCGCGGGCGTCGTGGACATCATCGACAGGAGCGGCCTCCCTTACCAGTTGACGGCCATGGGCACGCTCGTGGAAGGGGAGTGGGACGACGTCCTCGCCCTCATCAAAGAGTGCCATTTCAAGATGCGGCGACGAGGCGCCCGCGTTCTGACCCGGATCTCCATCGACGACCGCGAGAATGCCGTGGACAGACTGACAGGAAAAGTCCGGGACGTGGAAAAGGTCCTGGGCCGCGAGCTCAGGAAATGACCCTGGTTTTTGTAAACGAATTTTACATACCGTAAACATCCTTGGATATTTTTCGCCTTCCGGGCCGGGACGATCGGCCCCGTCCTTTGGCACAAATCCTGCAGCCAAGATGGCCGATGGATCTAACGGATTCACCCATGAATCTGCTATAATAAAAAAAGGTGAAAAAGAACCTCTCCTTGCCGCTCCTTCTTCTGCCGGCGGCCCTCCTCAGCTTGATCCCGCCCCTCCTTGCCTCCGATCAGACCATCGAGGCTTTCACGTGCCGGCTTCAGAAGTCCCTTGAGAGCCGTGACCTTCCTGCCTACTTGAGCGCGTTTTCCCCCGTGGTCCGGGAGGAGGAGAGGATCGCCCTGGCGTCCTATTTCGAGCGTTCCGGGATGGAATCCGTCAAGTCCCGGTGGGCCGGCCAACGGACAGAAGAATCCGGGGAGCTGACGGTCTTCCTCCAGGTCCTCTTCGAGAACACCTTTTCGGCGATCGTGGAGGTTTGGCAGTTCCACCTCCGACCGGTGGACGGAGGGTGGCAGGTCCAGGAAAGGAAGGTCTCGTGGAACATCCACAACCTGTACAAGATCCAACTGCCGTCCGAAGAGACCGAGAGGGCCGTGAGCGTCGAGATCAACCACGCCGATTTCCGCCTCGCGTTCGAGGATGCCCTCGTCTTCCATGACAACATCCCGGGCCTGGAAACGGCCCTCCTCATCTTCGGCAAAGGCCATGTCCGCTTCACGCCTTCCGACCCCATCGAGAGGCACCAGCTCCAGCTCACCTATAAGAGCCCCTCCCTGGAGGACCGTGTCCCCTACGCCTATATCCGCTGCTCCAACAGCTTCTTCCAGACGAACGTCGTCATCAAGAAACGGGAAGGCGGGCCGGCGCGGCCGGTCAGCCAGAACGAGAAGGACAAGGCCTCCGCGCTCTTCGCCAAGAGTTATCCCCGGTCTTTCACCATCCAGAATTCGATGACCGGTGAGTACCTCTCCTTCTTGCCCCAAGGAGACGAGGCCTCCTTTGATTTCAAGGGCGAAACAACGGGGGAGCTGACCTACATCTACTATCCATATTCCAACGAAGAAGTGAACCTCTTCGATAGGTCCCGCAACCGCATCGTCAACCTCTATTCGCCCCGCAAGGAGGGTGAGGCCGAAGGCCGGAAACTTTTCATCAGCCTGGGGGAGCGGTTCGACGTCCAGAACTATCAGATCGACCTGGACTTTAACCCGGCCCAGCTCTATCTGTCTGCCAAGGCCAGGATCCGGATCATGCCCCTGACAGATAGCCTGGACGGTTTGAAGTTCCAGTTCAATCCCAACCTCGAGATCCTCAGGGTCTGCGACGAGGAGAAGAGGGAGCTCTTCTACACGACGGACAAGCTGCGGAAGTTCCTTTATGTGTACTTCGTCCAGCCGCCGGCCCGCCGGACGCCGACCTGGATCGAGGTCTATTATCGGGGTAAACTTGCCCCCGTCCCGCCGACGACGGATGTCGTCGGCCAGTCAGGCGTGGGTGAGAACCGTTATGTCTTCAGGCCCCGGTACGAAACCTATTTCTATACGCACTCGTCGGATTGGTATCCGGGCCCGGCCGGCGACGATTATTTCACCTCCCGACTCAAGATCATCGTCCCTCCCGAATACCGGTGCGTCTCGAACGGAGAGCTCATCGAACGGGGGCGGCTGAAGGACATGGAGGAGGTCGGCGAGATCGAAAAGATGGGAAGCTCCACATACACTTTCCAGACGAATGCGCCGCTGAAGTACCTGTCGTTCATCGTCGGGAAGTTCACGACACTCGGCGAGGGAAAGGACCCCGTGCCGCTCCAGTCGATCAGCTCGTCGGAAATCATGGTCCAGAAGAAAGCCTTCTACGACGAGGCCAGGGACGTTCTTGAGAGCTTCATCGGCTGGTTCGGGCCGTTCCCCTTCGAGAAGCTGAGCGTCGTCCTGCGGCTCTGGTCCCGGAGCGGCGGCCACAGCCCGGCCTCCTTCGTCGTCCTCAACGAGCTCCCCTGGGTTGAAGAGCGGGCTTTTCCCATGAACATGAACAGCCCGGTGGACCTCTCCCGTTGGAGGGAATACTTCCTGGCC
>JALHVH010000305.1 GCA_022867105.1 Candidatus Aminicenantota bacterium | reverse complement strand
CGTCCAGGTCTTGTACTGGGAGATATGATAGATCCTTCTCGTCTCGCCGGGTTTGTGGTTCGCGGCCGGGACGTGCCGCCAGGTCCAGTCGCAGGTCCCGCAGTCGGCCGTATGTGTCGTCATCGTCGAACCGTCCGCGGAGGCGTTTTTCCCGACCAGGATGGACGTGCAGCTCCGGCCCGCGAAATCCAGGTCGGTCGGAACCGTCTCGGGAGCCTGGCCCCGGGTGAGAACGAAGACCGCGATCAGGACGGCTACGAAAACGAAGAACCTCAGCCAACGCGTCTTATGCAATTCCTGCCTCCTTGAGCACCTTGGATTTATATGGCCGTTTTGATATCGTCAATTGGGAATGACCTTTCCGGTCCCCGCTTGGCTCGGATCATGGAAGTAGCGCCCCACCCCGTTCTTTATGACTTCGCCATAGCGGGGAACGCCGCGGACGACGATACCCCGGTCAGGGGATTTCTTGGAGTATTGACGCAGGATTTCCAGGGTCACCGACAGATGTTGGCCGACGCGCTTCTCCATCGGCCAACCGGACTCGTCATAAGGGACGAACAGCCTCTTCTTTTTCGCCAGGCTGAGCAGAAAATCGTCCTTGCCGTCGAGCAGAAATTTCTCCGTCTTCGGACCGGTGGGCTGGTCGAGGAAGGGGAGGGGCGCCTCCAGGAGAAATGGCGCGGTGGCGGAGTGATCGCCGATTTCCCTGTGGGACAGGCCGCGAAAGCCGGAAGGGGAGGGCTCGACGTGGCTATCGAATCCCTCCGTGGCCTTGACGGTGAGGGAGGCCAGAATCGCGATCCTCATCGATTTTTCGGGAGCCACGATACAGTTCGTCACCGGGAACATGGTCTCCGCCCCGTGAAGGTCCACGGCGATATCGACGTTCTCCTTCCTCATGATCTCCATCGCGCTGAAGGTCACTTGTTCCATGAGAGGACCGTTCGGCCTTCCCGGCCAGGTCCTGTTCGTGTTCCGGACGTCGATGTAGGACAGGAGCTGCTTTTCCGGATAATGGATGTAAACGTCCGGGTCGGGCCATTGGTCGAGGGGAGAGGCGTCGCGGTTTCCCATCCGGAATCGCTTCAAACCCCAATCGGTCGGGATGTCGTAGTAAAGCGGATACCCGTCGCCCGGCCGGGTCGTCCGGCTGGCGCTGTTGTTGAAGACGGGAATGACGAGGACCGTGCCCTTTTCGACGACGGCGTTCTCGATGACGATGAGCGCGGCCAGGAGCCCGGCCGGCTCATTGGCGTGGGTGTCCGCCATGAGGAGGACCTTGCCGCCGGGTTCCTTCCCTTCGAGGATAAAGACGTTCGTGTCGGCCATGGTCCCCTTGAGCCGGGGGAGATGTTCGCTGAGCTTCCCGACTCGGGTCACACCCGGGCCTTTGACAACGGGGGTTTCGAAGTGGCGGTGTGTGTAGAGAGGGACCCCTCCGACAACGAGGAGGCCGACGGTGAGGGCGATCGCGGCCGTCTTGAACATCTTTTCGCGTTTCATGCCTTTACCGTCCCTCATTTGATCCGCAAGAGCCTGAGGATGAGAGGGACCATGACCAGAAGGTAGAGCACGAGGTCGTCCCGGCTCTTCTTTTCCCGGACGAAGTTCCAGAAGAGCAACCCCGCCAGGAACGCGCACAACACATCATACGCGATCATGATGACGAGGCTCATTCAATCCTCCTTTTCATGTCCGGTTTGTCCGGCCCTTCTCGCTTCTTTTGTCACATGCTCCATTTGACCAGGAACGCCAGCTTCGTGCTGAAGATGACCATGAGCAGGCCCACGGCCGTGATGACCAGCCAGGGGACCCAGGTGCTTTTCAGGAAGGTCGAATAGGACTCTTTGGAGTCGGTGACCAAGAGGCTCAAGCGGCCGATGAGGGCGGTGGGCGGGAGCCCGTCACCCAGGGGCCAGAGCAGGCTGAGTCCCGCGATGACCACGGTCGCGTGGTAGCCCAGCGAATCCAGGTACCAGATCAGGGGAATGCCGATGATGGCCGCGCCGCCGTAAGTGAGGACGCCTTCGGAGAAGGGGATGATGACGGGAAAGAGGATGAAGAGGAGGACCAGGGGAATGGAGATGACCGCGTAAGACAGAAGACCGCGGACTCCCGTCGCCGTCATGACCTGCTGGAGCATTCCGATGACGGTCATCGAGGAAAGGAGGGGGAGGAGCCGCCTGACCGTGACCCGGGACACGGCGAGGATATCGATCTTCCGGGGGCTCGTGGCCCAGGCGACGAAGGCCGCCAGGACAAACTCAAGGGCCAGACCGAAGATCGGAACGGCGAAGGGCTTGACTCTATAAGCGATGACGAGGCTGAAAAAGACGAGGAACGGGAGGCCGACCCTCCACCATTTCATGCCCCTGGGCGCTTCCGGCATCTCGTTGAGGGCTTGGGCGATGTCCTTGCCGCCTTCTTTTTTCCATCCGAGAAAAAGCACGGTGAATGCGCCGAGGACGAGGACCGGGATGCCCAGCGGAAGCTCGAAACCGACGTAGGGGATCGCCGTCCCGGCGCACAGGACCATGGCCCAGATGTTGACCGGGGGCGCGGCGGCGCTCAGGCCGGCGGTGATGAAGAGGATCGCGGTGATCCTCTTCTTCGGGACACCCAGGCCGTCAAGGGCCATGGCCACCGGAGCGCCGACGACGAGAAGCGACACGCTCCCGGCCCCCGTCAAGGCCCCGGGGATGAGGACAATGATCATCAGAATGAGAAGGGCGGCGAGGCGCCGGCGGCCGAAGTGCTTGAGCGTCGCCCGGACGGCGTAGGTGATGCCTCCCGACTCGCTGACGATGGCCATGAACAGGGTGGCCGTAAAGAAGACGAGGATGACATCAAGGTAAGTGAAGGCGCCTTCGACAAGGTGACGCGGGAGATCGGCGAGGGGAGGGGTCTTGAGCAGGGCTCCGGCCATGCCGCCGACGACCGCTGAACAGAACATGCTCAACTCGACGGACAGCTTCTTACGCTTGGCAATGATATAGGCGGTGATCATGACCGCTAGGATGACGACGATCTGTTGTGTCATGATGAATTCTGCGCCATCTTACTGCAAATGGTGAACCAAGGTCAAATGAAGAGGCGGGTGCCGCCCGGAGGACCGTTGATTTTTCAGAAAAATAATGTATAATTATTATAGGAATTGTAGGATAAAGCCGATGTGCCGGTCCTGTGTCGGGAGCCCTCATTTGAAACTCAAGGGCCCCCTATGTCGTTATAGGATCAAAGAATGGAAATTGAAGATGGCCGAGGAACGACGCACGCCGGTTCGGCTTTGGAGATTTTCCGCTTTTGGGGTAAAATAGCGTCATCTAGGAGGACCAAGATGAGTTCCCGTTTTCGCATAAGGTCTATGGCAATTGTCCTGGCATTCGCCTTCGGATTCACGGCCTTGGCGTCTTCCGCCGCGGCCCAATACTTCGGCCGGAACAAGGTCCAGTACCAGCGGTTCGACTTCAAGATCATGAAGACCCGGCACTTCGACATCTATTTCTATCTGGAGGACCAGGAAACGGTCAAGCAGGCCGGGCTGATGGCCGAACGCTGGTACGCCCGGCTTGCCCGGATGTTCAACCATGAGCTCAAGGGTCGCCAACCCCTGGTGCTCTACTCGAGCGGCCCGCAGTTCCAGCAGACGACAGTCATCCCAGGAACGATGGGGGAGGGAACCGGCGGCGTCACCGAGTCCTTCAAGCGCCGTATCGTTCTGCCTTACGGGGCCTCGATGTCCGAAACGGACCACGTCATCGGACATGAGCTGGTCCATGCCTTCCAGTACGATATCATGGCCCAGGGGCATTCCGACAATCAACGGCAGAATTCCGACTCCCTCCGGATCCCCCTGTGGTTCATCGAGGGCATGGCCGAGTTCCTGTCGATCGGCCCGGTCGACCCGAACACCGCGATGTGGATGAGGGACACGACCCGAAGGAAAGACCTCCCTCAGATCAACAAGCTCGATAATTCGAAGTACTTCCCATACCGTTACGGACATGCCCTATGGTCCTACATCACGGGCCGCCTGGGCGACGAAGTCATCGGCAAGATGATGAAAACCGTGGGACGCTCCGGAAGCTTTGAGGCCGTCCTGGAGATAAGCCTGGGCGGCAAGCTGAAGAAGATCTCCGAAGATTGGCACAAGGCCATGCAGGACGCCTACACGCCGCTCTATGAGAAGACACAGACCCTGGACAAGACCGGAAAACCCATCGAGATCGGGACCGAGATGAACGTCTACAACATCTCTCCGGCCCTGAGCCCGGACGGGAAGGAAATGATCTTCCTGTCCACCCGGGACCTTTTCTCCGTGGACCTCTATCTGGCCGACGCGGAAACGGGAAAGATCAAGAGGAAGATCGTTTCCACGGCCGTCGACCCGCATTTCGAGAGCCTCCAGTTCATAAGGTCCGCCGGTTCATGGGATTTCAAGGGCGACCGGTTCGTCTTCGGCGCCATCGCCAAGGGCCGGCCGCTCCTCACGGTGATCAACGTCCGGAAGAACAAGATCGAGCGCGAGATCCCATTCCCCGAACTCGGCGAGATCCTCAACCCCTGCTGGTCTCCTGACGGCCGCTTCATCGCGTTCTCGGCCCTGGCTGGCGGGGTCTCCGATATCTTCATCTACGACCTCAATGCCTCGATCGTGAAGCAGATGACCAGGGACGTTTTCGGCGATCTCCAGCCAGCCTGGTCCCCCGACGGCCGCCAGATCGCTTTCATCACCGAGCGCTTCTCGACCAACCTCGACTGGATGGACATCGGCAACTATGAGCTGGGATTAATGGACCCGGAGACCGGTCAGGTCAAGAAGGTCCTGGCCTTCCCGACAGGGAAGAACATCAACCCCCAGTGGTCACCGGATTCGAAGAGCCTCTATTTCCTATCCGACCAGAACGGCAAGACCGACCTTTACAGGACCGACCTGACGAGCGGCAAGATCTACGAAATCACCAACCTCTACACGGGCATCAGCGGGATCACCGACCTGAGCCCGGCGATCTCCGTGGCCCAAGCCACGGGCCGCCTTGTATTCAGCGCCTACGACCAGGGCCGCTACTCGATCTACGCGATCGACTCGCCCCAGGTCCTCGAAGGGCAGTCGTTCCTGGCCCAATTCGGGGATGTGAACCTGGCCGTTCTGCCTCCCCGGAAACAGGCGGAGGGCTCGTTGCTCGGTCTGCTGAGAAACCCGCTGTTCGGCCTGCCCAAGGACACCAACTTCCTGGTTTCGGGCTACCGGCCAAAACTGAGCCTCGATTACGTCAGCCCTCCGACGGTCGCCGTCGGCGTCGATCGATACGGGACCTACGGGGCGGGGGGGCTCGCCGCGTTCTGGAGCGACATGTTGGGATACCACACCCTGGTCACCATGGCCCAGACCAGCAACCGCCTTATCGATACCGGAGCAACGGTCGCCTACCTGAACAGCCAGCATCGGCTGAATTGGGGCGCCGTCATCCAGCGCGTTTCATACCCTTGGCCCTACTATACGGTCTCCGTGGGCGAGGTTTTCGGAGAGCCGGCCTATATCGAAGAAGAGAACATCTACCGGCAGATCAATTATGACCT
>JALHVH010000304.1 GCA_022867105.1 Candidatus Aminicenantota bacterium | reverse complement strand
CGATCAACCGAGGCAACTTGACGCCCCTCGTTCTTTCCCGGCCATCAGTTCCCGGACTCCGGGAGCGAAGGGACGCCCATGGCTTTGGCGTAGCCCATCATGATCTTCCGGAGCTCGACGGCCTTGTCCGCTTCCAAGGTTGATGCAACGGCCGTGGCCAGCCTTTGTTCGACTTCTTCGGCGGCCCTGTCTTCCATCGACTTCCGCCCGAGCGATACCCAGGCTTCATAAGTGTCCCTGTCGATCGTCTTGGGGAAGCGGTGTTCTTTCCGGTACCACTGCCGTGTGTGGGCCAGCGAAAGGAATTGCGCCCCGGTGGCCAGCTCTTCGAACTTGTCCACGGCCAGGATCTCGTCCCTCTGTTCAATGCCACGGACGAGACGGCGGGCCATCCCGCAGATCTCATCGTCAATGACCAGCTTCTCCAAGCTCTGGGTGCTCTCGAAGTTGAGCATCCCGGGCCCGGAAATGACGTTGATCCCCGATAGGGCCGCGAGGACCGCGCCCATGCCCGTTTCCAGCCCGGCCTGGGAGTCGTTGATCTTGGAGTCGCTCATGGCCATGTAGGCGTGGGTCGGCATGCCGAGGCGCTTGGCGATCTGGGCGTAGGCCGAATCGATCATCATCGTTTCCATGGCCCCCATCGGTGTCGTGCCCTTCCTCATATCGAAGCTCGCGGGAGAGCCGCCGAAGATAACGGGCGCCCCCGTCTTGGCCAACTGGCAGATGACCATGCCGCAGAGGTTCTCGGCCACATGCTGGACGAGCGTCCCGGCAAGGGTCACGAGCGACGTGGCGCCCGTGAGACCCATGGAGATGAGCTCGCTCGGCTGGCCGGCCCGGGCCGCGTCGATCAGGCTCTGGGCGGTGAGGTTGCTCCATTTGAGGGGAGGGGAGGGGCAGGCATCGAAGATGGCCAGCGGCTTTTTTCGAAGCTCTTCGGAGCTTCCCCGGACGGCCGTCAGCATATCGCGCATGGCCGCGAAGCCTTCGACCCGGAACGTTCCCGTGATGAACGGCCTGGCCGAGTGGAGGAGGCCCAGGTAGAGACGGTAGGCGTCCGCGATCGTGTGCGGGACGTCGGCGCTGATGAGGGCCGTGCTCTGGAGGTCGATGTTCTCCAGGGTCTCGACGAGGCGGTAGAGGCGGATGAGATCGGCGGTGTCCGCCTTACGCTCGGATTGCGTCTTGTGGTCCAGGATGGATACGGCCGCCGAACCCGGATCAAAGTGGATCTCGTCTCCGCCGATGACGTATTCTTTAAGGCCCGAGCGGTCGTACAATTTAATGACCGACGGCGTCGTGGCGAGGCCGGCCTCGACCAGCCGCCGGGTCAGGTGGACCCTCTGGGTGGGGCGGTCGACCTTCATCCCGGCCGCCGCCAGCAATTCCATGGCCTCGTGGTTCTCGACGAAGATGCCCTGCTTTTCCAGGAGGAGGCAGGCCTCGTCGACGATCTTCTCGATGAACTCCGCGCTCAGGAGCTCGACCTTGGGTCTCTTGGTCTGGATCATGGTGTTTTCTCCTCGCTCACTTGGCCGTCACGGCCTTGGCCGCCTTCACCGCCAGGGCGGCGTTCTCGGCATATCCCTGGGCCCCGATGTCGTCGGCCCACTTACGGGTGGCCGGCGCTCCCCCCACCAAGACCTTGTATTTCCCGTAGAGGTTTTTCTGCCTGAGCATTTCGATGAACCGCTTTTGGTTGAGCATGGTCGTCGTCAGCAGGGCCGAGAGGCAGATGATGTCCGCTTTTTCGGCCTCGGCCTTCTCGATGAACCTATCCAGCTTGACGTCGGCGCCGAGGTCGAAGACCTCGAAACCATTGGCTTGGAGCATCGACGCCACCAGGTTCTTCCCGATGTCGTGGATGTCGCCTTCGACCGTCCCTATAACGACCTTGCCCAAAGACCTGGACTTGATGTTCGCCTTGGCCATCTCCGGCTGAAGGATGTCCATGGCCACCTTCATGCACTCGGCGCTGGTGATAAGTTCGGGCAGAAAATATTCCCCTTTTTCCCAGAGCTCGCCGACGGCTTGGATCCCCGGCACATAGCCCCTGTCGATGACCTCGTTGAGGTCGACCCCAGAACGGACGGCCTCCCGGGCCAACTCTTGGGCCCGTGGCTTGTCGCCGTCCACGATGGCCTTCCGGATGTCGTTGAAAAGTTCTTCCCGACCCATTCTTTTCTCCTTTCGATGACGATGTTTATTTTTTGATGAATTCCGCCATTCTCCGGATATGCGCCGGGTCGGTCCCGCAGCAGCCGCCGATGACGTTCGCGCCCGCCTTGAGCATCTCCGGGACGAACCGGACGTAGTCTTCCAAGCCTTGCGAATAAGAGACCTGCCCGTCCCCGGAAAGCGCCGGCTTCCCGGCGTTGGCCTGGGCGATGACGGGAAGCTTCGTCGCCTCCCGGAAGGCCCGAACCAGCCCGACCATTTCCTCACTGTTGAGGGTGCAGTTGGCGCCCAAGGCCAGCGCCCCTTCTTTTTCCAGCGCCTCGACGCTCAGGGGGACAGTGTTCCCCATCAACGTGAAATAGCCCCGGGGGAACTTGTTGAAAGTCAGAGTGACGAAAACGGACAGGGCGGGGGCCGCGCGCCGGGCGCCCTTCAGGGCCGCCAAGGCCTCCTTGAGGTCGTATTGCGTCTCGATGATCAGGAGGTCGACCCCGCCTTCGGCCAGGGCGCCGGCCTGCTCGCCGTAGGCCTCTTCGAACTCCGCCTCGGTGAACTCTCCCTGGGGCTGGAGGAACTTGCCCGTTGGTCCCATGCTTCCGGCAACGAACTTCCCAGCCGGAGCCGCCCGGCGGGCGACGCGGGCCGCGGCCAAGTTCAGCTCGCGGGCACGGTTCTCTAGGCCATGGGCGGCCAGCTTGATCCTGTTCCCGCCGAAGCTGTTGGTCGAGACGACGTCGGAGCCCGCCTCGAAATAGCTCGCGTGGACTCCTTGGACGACATCCGGCCGCTCGACGTTCCAGGTCTCAGGGCAGGTCCCGAGCGGGAGGCCGTGCCGCATCAGTTCGGTCCCCAGTCCGCCGTCGAAAAGGACCGTTCTCTCTTTGAGGAGATCGAAGATCGTTCGGTTCATGCGCTTCCTCCTGAATAGGGCTTGAACTCCAGGGCCGTTATGAAGCGGTCCTGAAAGGCCCGTCCCGAAGCTAATGAGACGTGCTTGATCTTTCTCGCGTAGGATTCGATCTTCCGCCGCTCTGGCGCCGAAAGCAGGAGCTTTCTGGCGCCCGCGAGCGAGGAATTCCCGACGAAGACGACCTTGTCTTCCAAAACGGAGGGGAGGAGCCCCACGGCCATCGCGTTCCGGACATTGAGGGAAGCGCCGAATGCGCCCGCGACGAAGATCCCGTCCAGATCGGAGACTCGGAGCCCCGCCTCGTCAAGCATCATCCGGATGCCGCTCTTGATGGCAGCTACGGCCAGTTGCATTTTGCGGACGTCAGCCTGGGTCAGGACGATCCCGCCGGTGATGGGGATCGTTTTAGAAGGGGCCGCGATCCTGCCGCCCGGAGAGACAAGCCCTTTCCTGAGAGAAAGGGCGAGGATGTCGATGAGGCCAGAACCGCATACGCCCTGAGCGGGTGCGTCCCTGATCGTCTTGACCGAAAAACCGCCCTCTTTCCACCTGGCCGTTCCTATGGCCCCAGGCAGGGCCAACATCCCGCAACTGATGGTCATGCCCTCGAAAGCGGGTCCCGCGGCTGTCGAGGTCGCGGTCGACCGCCGGCCTTTCTTCAAAACGATCTCGCCGTTCGTTCCCAAATCGATGAACAGGAAATGGCCGTCCTTCTTCTCCATCTCAATGGCCGCCAGTCCGGCCGAAATGTCTCCGCCGACGAAGCTCCCGATGTTGGGCGCGGTATAGACCCGGGCCGCAGGATGGACATCGAGGCCGAGGTCCCCCGCGCGGGCTTCAGGCGCGGCCGTGTAGACGCTGTGAAAAGGCGAGAGCGCCAGCGTCGATACCGGGACGCCCAGAAAAATGTGGTTCATGGCCGTGTTCCCGGCGATCACGATCTCATAAATGTCGTCCGGAGCGATGCCCCGGGCGCGAGCGAGGTCCCGGATCATTCCGCCGACCTGATCCCGGATGACGGCGCCGAGCCGCCCCAGGTTCGAGGGGTCCTGGAAAGCAAAGGTGATCCTGGAGACGACGTCGAAGCCGAACGGGACCTGGGCGTTCATGGCGGCGGCACGGCCGAGGCTCCGCCCTGATCCCAGGTCGACGAGTTCCACGACCACCGTGCTCGTGCCGATGTCCACAGCGACTCCGAAGCACCGGCCGGCTGTGTCGCCGGGTTCGACGTCCAGCAGTTCTTGATCATCAAGGATGACGGCCGTGATACGGCCCTCCCCCGGCTTCGAGATTTCGGAAAGCCGCCGGGCCGGGCCGAGGGGAACGCGCAGGCGTTTCGCCAATCTCTTTTCCAGGGCTTCGACGAGCGAAAAGGGCGTGGCGAGGGTGGGGAAGGAGAGGTCGAGGGCGATCTTTTTGACTGCGGGTTCGGGATAGATCGGCGCCGGAATTCCCGTATCGAGGACCTCCACCTGCCTGAGAAGCGAGCGTTCAGGGACCCTGACGGTCAGGTCGCCGTGAACCTTGTAGCGGCAGGCCAGCCGGTGCCTGGAAGAGAGTTTTTTCTGACGGAGGAGGGCGGCCTCCTCATCCCCGGATTGAGGAAGCCCCCCCCGGACGATCTCCACGAAGCACTTGCCGCACACACCCCTCCGGCCGCAGTAAAGGCTGAGGGGGATCCCCGCGGACTGGAGGACGTCCGCCAGGAGGTCGCCCTCGCCGACGCGGAGCGTCGCGGAAGGGGACAGAACGTGGACCGTGTGCGT
>JALHVH010000303.1 GCA_022867105.1 Candidatus Aminicenantota bacterium | reverse complement strand
TTTTTCCGGAACCAGTTCTCCTTCGTGCCGAATTTCGTCCGGATGACGACGCCCCACCCTATGATGTTTAGGACCAGGGCAAAGAGGAACCCGAAGAATGGGATAAAGCCGATGAAGCTGACCAGGACGAGCCCGGCCAGGGACGCGCCGATCGCCGATACGTTCTTCGCCCCGAAGGCCTTGAGGAGGCTCTCCCCGAAGAAGAAGAAGAGGACCACCCCGCCGAAGAGCTTGATGATGATGCCCACCCAGATCAGGACGATCAGGATGGGGATGCCGATGAGGACGAAACAGAGGAGAGCCGAGAAGATCACAGCCCCCGCGAAGATGACGATGACCAGAAGGCCCGTCCCGAAGACGGGCCAAAAGGACGCGCGGACCTCGCCCGAGGCTCGGACGATCTGGCGGGGGAAGAGGCCCGCGATGACCAGGGTGACGAGCAACATGAGGAAGGCGCCGATCAACCGGATGATGAAGAATATCGGAAAGAGCGGGAGGGCGAAGATCCCCTTGAACAGTCCGCCCTTGAACAGGCGCCCGCCGATCTCGGACGGCTTGAAATAGACGGTATCGCCCCGGATGATGCACCCCGGCTCCTTCTCCAGGATGCCGCCGAGGGAGACGACGTCTCCGTTGACGATCGCGCCCGGCTTCAGAGTGATGCACGAACCGATGCCGACGACGGCGTCGCCGACTTCGCCGCTGACGAGGATGGTCCCGCCAAAGGCCACGACGCTCTCCTTGACCCGGCCTTCAATGACGACATTCCCTCCGAAGGCGATGACGTTGTCCTGGACCTCGCCGGCGGCGACGGTGATGTCCTTTTGGACCGTGAAGCTCTTCTGGGCGCTGAGCGGGGCGATCGTCCCAAGCGTCAGGAGGGTCAGGCCTGCGAGAAACGCGAGAATTCTTTTCTGGGTCATGATTTTTCTCCGGGAAGGAACTTTCTTTGGAAGCCGGCGACGAGGAGCACGGCCAGGGCCAGGAAGAGGAGGAAGCAGGCGGCGTAGACCTCGGGCCCGATAAGACCGCCGAAACGAGCTAGTCCCTTCCCTATCTCGCCGATGAACTTGAAGAGGAGGTCGAAGCCAAGAACGGTCAGTTTTGCGGACTTGATGAAGACTATGGACGCGATCCGCATGACGTCCCACGCCGACCTGACGGCATCGATCAGAAACCCGGTCAGGCTTTGCCCGGTCAGGATGACGTAGGCCAGGCCGCCGAGCAAGAACGATGAAAGCCCGATGATGAAGGCGACAAGCCAGCCGAAGCGGGAAGACCTGTCGGGAGGGATCCGGGCCAGGACCTTCGCGGCGAGGTCGGGCGGGACTTCGAGGTCCGGGATCCCGGCGACCGCGTCCATGAGGGCCCGCCGTTCCTCGAAGGCGCTCCGGCAGCTGGGGCAGAGCGCGAGGTGCTCATCCGCTTCGCGGGCCGCGGCAGGGTCCAGCCCGTTCTCGATGTAGAGATAGATGTCGGCGGGACGGAGGCAGTTCATGAACTCTCCTCCAAAAGGCCTCGGAGCTTTTCTTTGGCCTGAAAGACGCGGTTCTTGACCGTCCCCAAGGGGAGGCCTTTGATCTCGGAGATCTCCTCGTAGGAGAATTCATTGATGTGCCTCAGGACGAAAAGTTCCCGGAGCTCTGCCGGGACCCGTCCTAGGGCCCCCTCGATCTGCTTTTTGGTCTGGGCTAGCTCGTATTTTCTTGCAACCGGGGGCTCCGCGTCGGGGACCTGGAGGGAGGTGGAATTCTCCCCGTCATCCCGCGTCCGGTCCATAGATACCGCGGAGATCTTCTTCTTCCTCCAATAATCGATCATGAAGTTGGAAGCGACCTTGAAAAGCCAGGCGCTGAACTTGAACCGGGGCTGGAACGATGACAAAGAACCGTAGACCTTCAGAAAGACCTCCTGGGTGAAATCCAGGGCCAGTTCCCTCTCTCCGGTCATCCGGCCCAGGTAGTTGAGGAGGGGCTGCTGGTACTTGACGATGATCATCTCGAACGCCTTCCTGTCTCCTTTGAGCGCTCGCCGGACGAGCGTGTTGTCTTCATCCCTAGATACGGAATCGGAGGGGAAAGGTTTATTACCGGAGGGTGTCTTCATCCTCGATGACCTCGGTGTCCGGCGGGACCTTCAGGTCGAAGAGGTCCGGGGGGAAGCGGGGATCGACCTTGATCCGGCTGAACCGGAACTCCTGCTTGTTCCCGGCCCAGTCGAAGAAGATGGCTTTTTGGATGAGCCGGCTCTTGGGATCGGTCTCGAGGAGGATATAAGTGAATTCCCCTTCCTTCCTGGGAGTCAGTTTGAGCTGGACGGCCCCGGTGCCGTCCGTCGGAAAAGAGCCGGCTTCGATGAGATAGGATTCCCGGAAATCCCTGGACCCGGAAAACAGGGCCAGGATCTCGGACTCGAACCGGTCCTTGGAACCCCGGCTCCTGATGAGCTGCTTCTCCTCGGGAACGTAGAACAAGTAGGTCCCGTCCCTTGAGAGGAACGTCTGCTCCTCGGGCTCGAGGGAGTCCCAGCGCATCCGGTCCGGGTGCTGGAAGTACAGCTTCCCCTTCTCGCTGAGGGGCTCCGAGGCGGTCATGGAATAATAAAGGTGCTCGTAGTCCGATTGGAGGGATCTTATCGAACGCAGCCTGGCCTCTATCTTAAGCGCCGCCTCCTCGGGCGTGTCCGCCGGGACCGCCCAGGCGGTGATGGAGGCCGCGAAGCAGAGCAGAAAGAGCGTCCGGGCTTTCATGAAGGGACAATTATAACATAGCCGCCGTTATGTTAAACTACCGGCGTTATGAAGACGGGCTTGCTGATTGCGCTGGGGGCCTATTTCTTTCTGCTGGCCGGGGCGGGGTTGCTTTTTTCGAGAAAGAGCCGGAGCCTCGAGGACTTTTTCCTGGCGTCGCGGAGCCTCTCCCCGGGTGTCATGGCGCTCTCTTTGAGCGCGGCCTGGTTCGGAGCGAGCTCCATCCTGGTCTCGGCCGACGAAGCCTGCCGGGCCGGTGTCGGCGCGTTCATGATCATCGGTCTCCCCGCCTTGTTGAGCATTCTCCTGTTCGCTTTCTTCTTCGCCGGTCGCATCCACGGCCTCCCAACAATCTCCCTGTCCGACCTTGTCGAGGCGCGCTACGGCCGGGCCGTCCGGCGCCTGGCCACGGCCCTCATTGTCTGGTACATGGTGATGCTTGCGGCCTCACAAATGGTTGCCGCGGGTCAATTTCTAAAAGGGTTCTTGGGAACGTCTTACCTTGTGAGCGTGGCTGTCGCTGCGGCCGTCGTTCTTCTCTATGCGACATTCGGCGGTCTCCTCTCCGTGGCCAGGGCGGACGCCCTCCAATTCTTCCTTCTGGCCTCCGGGATCTGCGGCCTGTGCGTTTCGCTCGTGGGCCGTTCCTCGTTCCGGGAGGCCGGTGTCTTGGCGTCGCAGGCGGGGATCCCGGGCTTTTTCGACTTCTTTCACGGCGCCGGAAGGAACGCCCTCATCGCCCTCTCGTTCACCCTGGCTTGGACGGTCTCTCCCGTCGCCTGGCAGCGGATCCAGGCCGTCCGGACCGCGAAACACGCGAAATGGGGACTCCTGGCTTCGGCCGGCCTTCTGACCGCGCTCTACGCGCTGATCGTGGCTGCGGGAATTCTCTTTCGTCCCGTTCTCGGGGCCCCGGCGGACGGAAGTCCTCTCCTTGCCCGCTTCATCGCTTCGGCTTCCGGTCCCTGGCTGGGGGGACTTCTCTTCGTTGCCGTCATGGCGACCATCCTCTCGACCCTGGATGCGGCCGTCAACACCGGCGCCCTCTGCCTGGCCCGGGACGTCTATCAGCAGATCTTTCCGGGGAGTTCCGGGAGAAGGCTCGTCGCCGCGGGCCGATGGTCGACGCTCATCATCGGCGGGGCTGCCTTGGCCGTCGCCTTCCGCTTTCAGGACATCCTGAAGACTCTGGGTCTGGCCTCCCAGATCATGGCCGAGGGGCTTTTCATTCCCGGGATGACCATGCTCTTTCTCAAGAAAAAACTTCCCGCAGCCGGGCTCTTGAGCCTCCTCCTCGGCGGCGGGTTTTCGCTCCTGAGCTTCTTGAATGAGGCGGGTATCGTTCATTTGAGCCTTCCGGATTGGCCCCGTTCCGTGCCCTCGGGAATGGCCTTAAGCGCGGCCGGGTTCATCATCGGGACCGGCATTTCGATCATTCGGGAAAAAAGGAGAAATCCATGGCGCTCAGTGACCTGATCGACCATTCTCCGGGCCGGAGGTCGTTTCTCAAGGGATTGGCCGCGGGAACGGCGGCCTCCCTGGCCTTCCACCCCGTTCTTGCGGCTTGCCCGGGTCCAAGGTTATCCATGAAATCGGCGACGGGGACCGAAGGAGAGTGTCCCCAGTCTGTGATAAAGGACGGCATGGTTTATCGCCGATTGGGAAGGACCGGTCTTCTCATCTCCGAGATATCCCTCGGCGGGAGCCCGCTTCCCGACGAGAGGCTCTTCTTCCGGCTCATCGAGCGCGGCATCAACTACATCGACGCCTCCGAGAGCTACGAGAACGGAAACGTCGAACGGCTGATCGGGCGGGCCTTCAAGACCTTCGGACGGGACAAGCTCCACGTCCATACAAGGTTCCATCTCAGAAAATCCTTTACCGAAGCCGGCATCATCGCCTCAGCCGAAGCGAGCCTCCGTCGTCTCGACACGGACCACGTCGAGGTCCTGGGCATCCACGGCGTCGAGGACCCGGCCCACCTGACCGACGAGAGGGTTCAGGCCGCTTTCGAAAAGCTCAAGGCCCAGGGCAAGTGCCTCTTCCGAGGATTGACCAGTCACTCGAACCAACACGGCGTCATTCCCAAGGCTGTCGAGTGCGGCCTCTACGATATGGTCCAGATCGGCTACAACGTTTTCGACATCCTGGAGACCGAGAAGGACGTCCGGACATACGGGGATTATCTCGGCGAGAGCGGCATCCGCAAGCTCATCGACCTCGCCCACGGAAAGGACGTCGGGGTCATAGCCATGAAGGTTCTCAAGGTCGGCGGCCGGCGCCAGGACCTGGCGGCCCGAAAGGATGGAGGGGCCGCGCTCTTTCAGGCCATGCTGAAATGGGCGCTGGAGAACGTAAAGCTCGCCTCCGTCGTGACCGAGATCCTGAACGAAAGCCAGATGGAGCAGGACCTGGCCGTTGTCGGCCGCCCCCTCACGTCCGGGGACCGGCGAACCCTCTACGCCCACGTTGCCGCCCACGCCCGCGAAACCTGCCATTTCTGCGGGCTGTGTCAGGCCGCCTGCCCGCGGAGCATCCGGACGGCGGACCTGTCCCGGAGCCTGGTATATTTCGACAGCTACGAAAAGGCGGAACGTGCCCGCGCCCAGGTCCGGGAGACCCTGGCGGCCGGCGCTGTTTCGGCCTGCGAAGACTGCGGCGCCTGCGAACGGGCCTGCCCCTACGGTCTTTCGGTCCGCGAGCGGACGCGCCGCGCCGCCTCCCTTTTCGCCTGATGCGATCCAAAATTGCCGATAGGACGTGTGTGGGATTCGGCAATTTTGGGATGCGACTTGCCCGGCCGTTCTTAATCCGCTATGATTTGGACAAATGCCGTTCCTGAAGAACCTGAAATGGAGCCTGACCGGGAGCCTCGGTAAGTCCCTCTTGTGGCTCTGGGCCAAATCCGCCAGGATCGGAGTCGAGGGCGGGGAGCGGTACGCCGGTCTCCGCCGCGCGGGAAAGCCCGTCATCCTCCTCATCTGGCACGGCCGGATCTTCCTGGCCTTTTATTTCTTCCGTAGGCGGGGGATCATGCCGCTCATCAGCCCGAGCCAGGACGGCGAGATCGTGGCCCGGATCGTCCGGCGCTGGGGTTATAAAGTGTCGCGGGGGTCGAGCTCTCATTCCATCATCCGGGCCTGGTTCGAAATGAAGAAGGAGCTCGAAGCGGGCGGAGAGGTCATCATCGTCCCCGACGGTCCCCGCGGACCGGCGCGAGAGCTCAAGCTCGGTTGCCTCAAGCTCGCCCAGAAGACAGGAGCGCCCCTCGTACCGTTCACCTACTCGGCCTCCAGGAAAAAAGTGTTCCGGAGCTGGGACGGCTTCGTCGTCTTCCACCCGTTCGCGAAAGTCCGGGCCGTCATCGGCGAACCGATACGGATCGATCCTTCGCTCAAGGGGGAAGCCCTCGAGGACGAAAGACGGCGCGTCGAGCGGACCCTCATTGAATTGGACGCGAAGGCCGACGCTTTTTTCCCATCGCCGCCCGCGCCTCAAAATTGCCGATAGGGCCGGAGTCGGAATTCATTTTAGGCGGCGCCTTGACTTTTCCGCGCGAAGCCTATAAAAGTTTAAGAGTACCGGAGGGAAAAAATGAAAAGAACGATCATTCTGACAGGATTTGCTGTCGCTCTTCTGGCCTTGGCCGGGACGAGCTTCGGTCAGACCGCCGCCGAGCACATCCAGGCGGGAGACGGGTATTACGCCGGATACGACGACCAGAAGGCGCTCGAAGAGTACCTCGCGGCCGTTGAGCTGGAGGCCTCCAACTACGAGGCCCTCTGGAAGACGGCCCGGGCCTATGTGGA
>JALHVH010000302.1 GCA_022867105.1 Candidatus Aminicenantota bacterium | reverse complement strand
GGAGTCCTTCTTCGTGATGATGAAGAGGAAAGCCGCGGAGGATTTCCGGATCATCAAGGGCAAGGACGTCTCGCTCGAAGGAAAAAAGAAGGAGATCCTCGCCTCCCTCGAAAAGGACGGCCCCCTGGATTTCCTGGAATATTTCGAGCGCCAGGGATCCCTCGAGGAGGCCCTTGTCTCGTTCTTCTGTCTCCTGGACCTCATCAATTCACGGATCGTCCTGGCCGTCCAGGACGAGATCTTCCAGGCCATCAAGGTCCGGCTCCGCAAAGGCCCCCGCAGGACCCACACCCATGATTGAACACCTCAAGGAGATCATCGAATCCCTGATCTTCATCTCGCAGGATCCCTTGACCCCGGACAGGATCCAGAGCGTCCTGGAGGACGCCGCGGCCGAGGACATCCGGAAAGCGATCAACGAGCTCGTTCTGAGCTACGATTCGCCGGAGCGTGGGATCCGGATCATCCAGACCGGCGGCGGATACATTTTCGCGACCAAGCCGGACCAAGACCGCCCGGTCCGCCGGCTCCTCCAGATCGAGCGCAAGAACAGGCTCTCCCCCGCGGCCCTGGAGGCCCTGTGTACGGTAGCCTATCACCAGCCGATCACCCAGGCCGAGATCTCGGCCCTGCGGGGCGTCGATTCGACCACCGCGCTGAAGACGCTCCTCGAAAAGAAACTGATCAAGATCGTCGGGCGGAAGAAGGCGCCGGGGAGCCCGCTGATCTACAGGACGGCAGAAAAGTTCCTTCAGTATTTCGGGTTGAACAGCCTCGATGAGCTCCCCTCGGAGGAGGAGATCGCAAAGATCCTCGAGGAGAAGGCCTCCGATCCGTAGCCGCTAAGTTCAGGTTTCACCTACACTTAGAGTTGACAAAGCGGCCGGTCTCGTATAGGATAAATCCCTATTCCGATTTCACTTGAGAATGGAAATCATCATTGCCGAGAACAGCGGACTCTGTTACGGAGTCAAGAGAGCCTTGAACATCGCCAGGCGCACGCGGCGCGAGGTGACCGGACCGGTCTCGACGCTGGGAGACCTCATCCACAACCCCCGTGTCGTCGCCGACCTCCGGGCCCGCGGCATCAGTTCCGCGGCGGCCGCCCGCGACATCGAGGGAGGGACGGTCATCATCCGCAGCCACGGCGTTTCCCCAGCGACCACCAAGGCCCTGGCCCGAAAGGGCCTTGAGATCGTGGACGCGACCTGTCCCATCGTCAAGGAGATCCAGAAGCTCGTCGAGTCCCTGGCCCGGAAGAACATGGAGGTCATTATCGTCGGCGACAGGGACCACCCTGAGATCCGGGGACTCATCGGCCACAGCCACTCCAGGGGGATCATCGTGGAGAACGAAGCCCAGGCCCGGGAGCTCCCGCGCCGGAAGACGCGTGCCGTCGTGGCCCAGTCGACCCTGGACGTCGAGCTCTTCGAAAGGGTCGTCGCCGCCCTGGTCGGACGAACGGGCGAGCTTTCCGTCCACGACACGATCTGCCGTTCCACCCGGACCCGGCAGACATCGACCTCCGAGCTTGCATCCCGGGTGGACACCCTGTTCATCGTCGGCGGCCGGGCGAGCTCCAACACGCGCAAGCTCTACCGGATCTCGAAGCGGATCCTGCCCCGGACATTCTTCATCGAGACCGCGGACGAGATCACGCCGGGAATGCTCCGGGGAGCGAGAACGATCGGGATCTCGGGAGGGGCGTCCACTCCCCCCGAGGCCCTTCAAGAAGCCACTGCGAGGATCAAGACCAGCTTCGAACATAAAATCCAAAGAGAGAAGAGTGTTCCATGACAGACGTAATCAAACATCCTGAAAAAGACGAAAAGATGTCGTCCGAGGCCTATGAGGACCTTCTGGACCACTACCAGTTCAGCACCAAGGAGATCACCCAGGGAACGGTCGTCAAGGGCCGGATCATGAAGATGACCCCGACCCATGTCCTCGTGGACATCGGGCTGAAGACCGAAGGTGTCATCCCTTTGGAGGATTTCCGAGATCCCGAGATCGCCGAACTGAAGCCGGGGGTCGTGGTGGAGGCAACCCTGGAAAGGACCGACCGGAAGGACGGGTATTTCATTCTATCCAAGAAAAGGGCGGACGCGATCAGGGCCCTGAACAACCTGGAAAAGGCCCTCGAACACAACGGCTGGGTCACGGGCATCATCAAGGAGAGGTCGAAGGGCGGTTACACCGTGGACGTGGGGATTGAGGCCTTCCTGCCGGAATCCCACGCCGACGTCAAGGCCATCAGGGACCCCGAAGCCCTCGTTGGGCAAAGCTTCAAGTTCAAGGTCATGAAGTTCGATCGGAAGAGCGAGAACGCCGTCGTCTCCCGCAGGCTCTTCCTCCAGGACGAGCGCGAGAAGAGGCGCCGCCGCGTCTTCAGCCACATCGTCCAGGGGCAGAAGGTCAAGGGTCACGTCAGGACCCTGACAAACTTCGGAGCCTTCATCGACATCGGCGGAGTGGAGGGCCTCCTCCATGTCTCCGATATGAGCTGGGGAAAGGTGGCCCATCCGGCGGAGCTCTACAAGGTCGGGCAGGAAGTCGATGTCGTCGTCCTCGACTTCAATGAGAAGGAAGAGAAGATCTCCCTGGGCGCCAAGCAGCTGACCCCGGACCCCTGGGTCGACCTCGACCAGAGATACATGGCCGGACAGAAGATCACCGGCAAGGTCGTCAGCCTGACCGATTTCGGCGCCTTCGTCGAAATGGAGAAGGGGATCGAAGGGCTCGTCCACATCTCGGACCTGAGCTGGTCCCGCAAGCTCATCCACCCCAAGAAGGTCCTCACCCCGGGCCAGGAGGTCGTGGTCGCCATCCTCGAGATTAACCCCTCCACGAAGCGGATCTCCTTGGGCCTCAAGCAGGCGATGCCGCACCCCCTAGAGGTCTTCAAGCAGAAATACAACATCGGCTCCCGCATCAAAGGCCCCGTGACGAGCATCACCGACTTCGGCGCCTTTGTCGAGGTCGAGAAGGGGATCGAAGGCCTCGTCCACATCTCGGACATCAGCTGGGAGAAGATCAAGCACCCCTCGGACAAGCTCAAGATGGGCGATGAGGTCGAGGCCGTCATCCTGAACATCGACGTCGAGAAGCAGAAGGTCTCCCTGGGCATCAAGCAGCTCGAAGGGGACATCTGGGAGGACTTCTTCGCCCGCCAGAAGATGGGCGACATCGTCAAGGTCAAGATCGTCCGGATCACGGATTTCGGCGTCTTCGTCGAGATCGTCCCCGGCATCGAGGGCGTCGTTTTCCTGTCCGAGCTTGACGAGAAGAAGATCGAGAAACCTTCGGATTCCTTCACTGTCGGCGAGGAGCGGACCGCCAAGATCATCAAGATGAACCCGAAGGCGAACAAGATCTCCTTGAGCTTCAGGCAGGCCCAGTCCGACATTCAGCGCCAGGAGTTCCAGAAATACATGGACCATCAGGACCACGGGCTCACCCTGGGGGACATCATGAAGGACCAGCTCAAGAAATTTCATGCTCCTAAAAAGGTCAACAAAAAGGAGGAGTGACATGATCAAAGCAGATCTCATCAACAAGATCTCTCAGGAATTGGAAATCCCCAAGCAGGAAGCCGAAGAGGGGGTGAACCTTTTCTTCGATATGATCAAGGAAGCCATTCTCAAGGGGGAGGAGATCGAGATCCGGGGTTTCGGAAGCTTCCGCTTCCGCAAGCGGACGTCCCGGTCCGGGCGGAACCCGAGGACCGGCGAGCCGGTCAAGGTCCCCCCGAAGAAGGTCCTCTACTTCAAGCCCAGCAAACTGCTCAAAGAGCTGATCAATAAGTGATGCGGTATATCCAGGCTCCCTGGAGAGAACGGTACGTCAAAAACGCCATGAAAACGAAGGGGTGCGTCCTTTGCGACGCGCTGAAACGCAGGGCGGACAAGGACGCCTGCATCCTTTACCGGGGGACTCACCACTTCATCATCCTCAACACGTTTCCCTACACGCCGGGGCACTTGATGATCGCCCCCTTCCGGCACACGGCGGATTTCGCCCGGACGAGCCCGGCCGCAGCCGCCGAGCTGGCCGGCTTGCTGAAGCTGGCCGTCAAGATCCTTGGGGTCCGCTACCATCCCCAGGGCTTCAACGCCGGGATGAACATCGGGCGGAGCGCCGGGGCTGGAGTCGTCGGCCATTACCATCTTCACGTCATCCCCCGCTGGACGGGAGACTCCAATTTCATGCCGCTCATCGGGCGGACGAGGGTCCTCACGGAAGACCTGGACACGACCTACGAACGCCTTTTCCCCCTGTTCGAAAAAGAACGGAAGCGGGCCGCACGCCGGACGCGCAAAGAAGAGAACACGTCCCAATCGAGGTGACACCATGCTAAAAACGATGAGAAAGAACGTCAAGGCCCTGAAACCCACTCTCTGGATCATCATCGCGACGTTCGTCATCGCCATTTTCGCCATATGGGGAGGCGCCGGCCGTCTCGGAGAGACCAACAGGTCCAACACCCTGGCGACGATCGGAAAGGAGCGGATCTCCTCGGACGCCTACTTTCAGACCCTGAGACAGCGTCTCGAGGCCATGAAAAAGGAATACAGCCAGCTGAACAAGGCCTTCATCCAGCAGCTCAACATCCCGCAGCGGGTCCTCCAGGAGATGGTCGAGCAGGCGCTCCTCCTCCAGATCGCCGAGGACATGAAACTCGGCGCCACCGACCCGGAAGTCCGGGACAGGATCATTTCCTACCCCGTCTTCCAGAAGGACGGCCAATTCATCGGCTTCAAGGAATACAAGCAGGTCCTGGATTGGAACAGGATCCCCCTGGCCGATTTCGAGGACGGCTTGAAGAAGGAGATCCTGATCGACAAGGTCGTCAAGCTCCTGACGGCCGGCATCACGGTTTCCGACGAGGAGGTCTGGGACAACTACAAGAAGCAGAACGAATCGGCCAAGATCGAGTATCTGGTGGCCGAGAAGGACAAGATCGAGCTCACGGACAAACCGGACGCCGCCGCGATTGAGGCCCACTTCGAAAAGAACAAGGCCGCTTACAAGGTCCCCGAAAAGAGGACCGCGGACTACCTGTTCTTCAGGACCGACGACCTTAAAACACGGGTCAAGGTCGATGAATCCGAGATCGAAAAGTACTACAAGGACAATCTCAGCCAGTTCCAGGATCCGGAAAAAATCAAGGTCAGCCGCATCTTCCTCCCCTACACGGGCAAGGACAAGCCCCAGGTCCTGGCCCAGGCCGCCGACCTACTGAAAAGGGCCCGGGCCGGGGAGGACTTCGCCGAGCTGGCCAGGACGTTCTCCAAGGACGACAAGGCCAAGGAGGGCGGCGATTGGGGCCTGACGGCCTGGACGGCCCTTCCCGCCAAGGAGACCGACGAGGTCGCGAAGATGGACGCCGGCAAGACAAGCGATGTCATCGAAACGGACACCGGGGCGGCGATCCTCAAGGTGGCCGAGAAGACCGCCGCGATCACCAGGCCTTTGGCCGAGGTCAAGACCACGGTCAAGAACATCCTGGAAGACGAGAAGGCCCGCGAGCTGGCCGCGGACAAGGCCTCCCGGATCGAAAAGGAAGCCCGCGGGCAAAAGAGCCTGGACATGGCCGCCCAGAAGGAAGGGCTCAAGGTCCGGAGCACCGGCCCTCTCAAACAGGCTGACCCTCTGGAGGACTTCGACCCCTCAGGATCGATCAGCCAGACCCTGTTCACCCTGAAGGACAAGGAGATCTCGGCGCCCATCTACACATACACGGGAGTCGGCATCGCCCAGCTCCAGAAAACCGAGCCCGAGAGACCGGCCAAGCTCGAGGAGGTCCGGAACGCCGTCGAGAAGGATATTCTGGACTCCCGGAAGAAGGAAAAGGCCTTGGAGAAACTCACCGGGGTCCTGGCCGGGCTCAAGGACGACTGGGAGGATGCCGCCCAGAAGAACGGCCTCCAGATCAAGGCCGTCGAAGCCCACAAGCGCGAGCAGTACCTGAGCCTCATCGGGGAGAGCCCGGAAGTGGACAACCTGGCCTTCTCCCTCCCGATCAAGGAACCGAGCCGGACCATCGAGGTCGAGGGCGGATACGCCGTCGTCCGTGTCCTGGACCGCAAGCTGGTCACGAAGGAAGAGTTCGCCAAGGCCAGGGACACGGAACGATCGACCCTCCTGGAGTCCCAGAAGAGCAAGTTCCTCCAGTCCTACATGGTCAAAGCCCGGGACGAAAAGAAGGTCAAGGTCAATTACGATCTCTATACGCAAATGAGCACGGAGGTCATGAACAGGTTCTCGGGAGAATGACGGGACCGGGCTGAGTCTTGAATCTTTCAGGTAAATAGATCTCTGAAAGGAGAGCATCATGGAGTCTTCCAAGAAATCTCTCCCCCCGGAAGCTTACCAAGAACTGGCTCCCGGCCAATCCTACATCCCCTTCGTTCCCGCCGAGAAGTCCGTCCCGGAGGTCACGCTCCGCTCCGTTCTCTGGGGGCTCTTCATGTCCCTGTTCTTCACCTTTTCCATGGCCTACCTGGGGCTCAAGGTGGGCACGGTCCCGGAGGCGGCCATCCCCATCGCCATCCTGGCCGTCGGGATCGGCTACGCCTATTCCCGCAAGAGCAGCATCCTGGAGAACGTCATCCTCCAGTCCATCGGAGCGGCCTCGGGGGCCATCGTCGCCGGCGCCATATTCACCATCCCGGCCCTTTATATCCTTGGCATCCCGACGAACATCCCCAAGATCTTCTTGTCCACGTTCCTCGGGGGCTGCCTGGGCATCCTGTTCCTGATCCCGCTCAGGCGCTATTTCTGCGCCGACCAGCACGGCAAGCTCCCCTTCCCGGAGGCCACGGCCACGACCGAGATCCTGGTCACGGGCGAAGCGGGGGGGGACCAGGCCAAGGCCCTCATCCTGGGCATCGCCGTCAGCGGACTCTACGAATTTCTGGCCATCGCCGTCCGGGCCTGGAACGAAATCATCACGTTCCGTTTCCTGCCGTTCGCGGACAGGATCGCGGTCAAGACGAAGATGGTCCTCAAGATCGACGCCCTGTCCGCCTTTGTGGGGCTCGGCTACGTCATCGGCCTCCGCTACAACGCGGTCATCGTCGCCGGCGGGCTCCTTTCCCACTTCGCCTTCATCCCCATCATCTGGTTCCTGGGACAACAATTCCCCCAGGCCGTCTATCCCGGGACCTCCCCCATCGCCGGGATGAGCGAGGTCCAGATCTTCACCACGTACGTCCGCAATATCGGCATCGGGGCCATCTTCATGGCAGGGGTCCTGGGCATCATCCGGTCCATGCCCGTGATGGTCCGCTCGTTGTCCCTGGGGTTCAAACAAATCTTCAAAGGCCGGAAAGGCGAGGCCGCGGAAGAGGCCCGGACGAACCGGGACCTCAAGATGTCCACGATCATCCTCGGCCTCCTGGCCAGCTCCGTCGGGCTCTTTCTCTACTTCCTCTGGATCTCGAACCTCAAGTTCGCCGTCATCGGCGTCGTTATCTGCGTCCTTCTCTCCTTCCTGTTCACCACCGTCGCCGCCTACGCCATCGCTATCGTCGGCACGAATCCCGTCTCCGGGATGACCCTGATCACGATCATCCTTTCGAGCGTCATCCTCATCGGGGCCGGGCTTTCCGGGACCCAGGGCATGGGAGTGGCCCTCCTCATCGGAGCGGTCGTCTGCACGGCCCTGTCCCTTTCGGGGAGCTTCATCACGGACCTCAAGATCGGCTACTGGCTGGGCGCGACGCCGAGGAACCAGGAACGGTTCAAGTTCGCCGGCGTCCTCGTCGCCGCCCTGACGGTCGGCGTCGCCATCTATATCCTGGACAAGGCGTTCTCCTTCCAGAGCGGGACCCTGGCCGCACCCCAGGCCAACCTGATGGCGGCCGTCATCAAGTCCCTCATGTCGCGCGAGCCGGTGACCTGGATCCTCTACGGCGTCGGGGCGTCGGTAACCATCGTCATGGAGATGGCCAAGGTCCCCTCGCTCGCCTTCGCCCTGGGCATGTACCTCCCGCTCCATCTGACGACGCCCCTCGTCGTCGGCGGCTTCATCGCCCACCTTGTGAAGGGCTCGACCAAGGACAAGGAACTGGCCGAGAAACGGCACAACCGCGGCACCCTCATCTGCTCGGGCTTCATTGCCGGCGGCGCCCTCATCGGGATCATCCTGGCCATCCTGAAGATGGCGAAGCTCGACCACTTCATCAGTTGGGGCATCCCCATGATGCTCGAGAACGGCCTCTGGGTGGACGGACCGCCGGCAGCTTGGTACGCAAATTACGGCGAGGTCATGAGCCTCGTCGCCTTCGTCATATTGATCTGGTTCGTCTATTCCCGATCGAAGAAGGCAAAATAGGGGCCTGACCAAAAAGGAGGAATCATGGCCATGATCAAATTGTTTCAAGCGGCCGACAGGGCCGTCAATCAGTCCTTGAAGATCCGGCCCGGCGAGAATTTTTTGCTCGTCACGGACAAGCAGAAGATGGAGATCGCCGAGGCTCTGGCCTACTGGGCCAAGAAGGCGGGCGCCGAGACGACGACCTACCTTATGACCGAGACCCTGCGGCCGATCACGGGGCCCACCAAGCTCTTCAAGGAGCTCACGAAAAGGGCGTCGGTCCTCGTCTACATGCTCGACGCCAGGATCGAGGAGAAACCGTTCAGGAGCTTCATGGTCGGCGAGGGGATGAAGCGCTCGAGGATCTGCATGATGCCGGGCATCACGCGGGACATGATGGAGCGCCTCGTCAACATCGATTTCAAGGACATGGATGTTTTCACCAAGAAGGTCGTCCGGGCCCTCAAGGACGCCGATGACGTCGTCATCGAGAACGCCGCCGGGACCCGCATCGAATTCAGCGTCAAGGGGAGGAAGTGGGACAACGACAACGGGGACATCTCACACAAAGGCAAGCACGGCAACCTTCCGGCCGGGGAGTGTTACACATGCCCCGTGGAAGAGACGTTCTCGGGGAAACTCGTCATCAGCCTCATCGACGACAAGCTCGGCCGCGGCGAGATGGAATTCAAGCGGGGCCGCCTCGTCCGGTGGAAAGGCAAAGGCATCGAGGCCATCGTCAAGAACATCGGGACGGATGAAACAGGCTTCATCGTCGGCGAGTTCGGCGTCGGCACGAACAAGGGCGCCAGGATCTCGCCGAACATGCTCGAGGCCGAGAAGGCCTTCGGCACCGTCCACTTCGCCATCGGCGACTCCTACGGCATCGGGAAGAACAAGAGCAAGCACCACTACGACGCCCTCGTGGACAAGGTGACGATCCGGGCCAAGGGGAAAACCATCGCGAAGAGCGGGACGTTCATGATCTAGATAAGAATGTTCACGGGTCCCTCGGTGCGCCGGGCCGGACTCTTACTTGACGCCCGTAGGGCGCAATTCTACCCGAAATTTGTGGATGCCAATCCCCAGCTTACGCACGTCCTCCCCATAGACGGGTTCAGACACCGAAAGCGCACCGGGAATCTCAAATTGTATCTTCAGGGTATTGTTGACAAGGTCCTTTGGTATCATCATCGTATATTCGCTTTCCCCATGCGTCTTTATGACCCATTTTCCCAATTGTGATCCATTGACACTGACGAAGACGTCCTGGTTCCCTGCTTTAAACAAATTCCCGCTCGGATGGAGGGATACTCTCAGGGTCAGATCTGATGGAGGGTTCTCAACCGGAAGAACCAATAAAGATCGTTGCCCTTCCGTCCAGGTAAATTCCTTTTCCGGCAGACACCACCCATAGTCAAGATAAGGGAGGCCGTTTCCCATGAGGCTCAGGGCCAGAGGGGATCCATATCGGTATAGGTTCCGGCGCAATTCAACGATTCCGTTCTTGGTAAACACGCGTCCAGAACGCCGCCATGCTCCGTCCTGCCAACTATATCCCGAAATCATATACTCAAACATTTCCGCATAGTAGGAATAATAGTCTCTCCCCGAATACATGAGAAACCTTCGTTCGCGGGTTTTGGTCTCATCGATCGCAAACATGGATGTGCCCGAATTTTTAATGGACACGCCCAGACTGGAAAACACCGTTGCGGGGATATCCGACAATGAAACCGGCGCATCCGAGATTCTCAGGGCCCCGCGAGAAGCGAGCGGCTTGACAAGGATCAAGGGAAGCGCGGTGACTCTGGAGGATTGAGTGACGATCCCCGTTCCCCTCTCCAATGGCATCCCCGATTGCAGAACGAAATCCTGCCCTTGATATCCCGCACCATGATCGCCAACGAGGAAGATGAGGGAGTTGTCATAGATTCCTAGTCGCTGGAGATTCTCCAGGAACATCGTTGCCAATTTGAGACCTGCGGTCGCATATCTTTTATAGTTTTGGCGATTCTGATCCATTTTTTCGTATTCCAGATTTTCATTGAGGATCAAAGGGATATGCGGGATCCCGAGATGATAAAATTTAAATATGGACTTTGTCCCATCGAGTCTGGAATCGGACAACATCGTGTTCGTGAACCTGACGTCTTGGCTCAGGAAGAAAGCTTTCCGTGAAAATAATTCCCGTTTTCTTGAATATTTTCTTTTTTCGGAGTCAACCGTTCGTACGATCGCATCTTTGGTGATGATGGGGGGGCCTTTCTTTGGGCGGCTGACAAAAAGTCGTTTGAAAACCCACTCTTGATGATTGTTGATCTTTCGTTTTAAGAAATGAGGCAAACACCGAAAGAGAGACAGGTCGTGGACATAGGCCATAGCGAGCTGCCTTTCTTTAAAAGGCCGTCCCCGAACAAAATTCGAAGCGATCTCGTTGGAATAATAAAGGCTGTAGCTCACTTTTGGAAACAGATCGACTTGCCAATTCTCCGCCTTGAGGACGTGCGGGATAGAGTTTGCGGTATAGGCGTCTTTTTTCCACCGTTCAAACGGCAGAGAATTATCGTAATACTTCCCGGTCAGCATCAGCGCTATGGAAAGCTCGCTAAATGGGTACCCCCCAAGCGAATTTCGGAAATAAGTGAATCCGTCAAAAGCGTTAGCGATGCCGGGAGAATCGTTGATGATCTCGTTGAAAACATCCGTCTGGAAGGAATCCAGGACAAGAATAATCACGTTCTTACGTTCCGAGAAAACGAATCGATCACGCACGTCAACAAGGTATTTTTTGAAGCTTGGAACCTCCTGCTGACCGAAGAAAAGGACCAGACAATAAACCGATTGAACAAGGATAAGGAAAATGCCGGCTCTCTTGGCGATTCTGAGAACAAGGGGCGAGAGGACGAATGCCGCGATCAAGACACCGATCCAAATCCCTCCATCGATGTATCCATACCTATTCATCGAAGGCCAGGGAATGTCTCTGCCGTCCATCGGACCGTAGGGCCATAACAAAAAATTCCCCTGCAGCCATATCAAGAACGCACCGCCGAAGAGGAGGGAAAGCCCCTTTTCCAGAAAAGCGGACCCCAGGGCCCCAAGGGCAGACAGGAATAAGAACAGAAATAGTGAAAACAAAACCGCAAGGCCGATCCCCGTGAACAGGAGATCGCCGTAGGTATTGGAGAACTCAAGAGCATTGGTCAGGTAAACCGTACTGGGCCCAAACACCGAGAGTGTCATCGTGAAAAACGCGACGATGACGATTCCCGGGGTTCTCATTTCAGACGGTTCGCTCAATCGATGTCTCATCCCAACTCCTCTTGAACCGATTGTGATCCGCCGTGCCGCGCCAGAAACAAAGTCCAATCATCATAGCATGCTCTATGGGATTAACCAAACTCTTCCGAACACCGAAATTCCCCAACCTCGGACTCCCGAGGGGTGGACAGAGGCGGCTTTATAGCTATGCGCGGCGATAGCCGCCCTCGGCTTTGTCGAGAGGCCGGCTTTCCTCCCGGAGACCAAGTTAAGGTCGTCAGGAAACTAGATCCATCTGTTGATCCCCACCTGAGGTCATAGCCCTGCTTTGGCAGGAACAGGAGCAAACGGAATGGCTCCAAGGCCGACATGCGGCGCTACAGAATCGGCGGCTTTTGGCTATTTTAAAAGATTGTCGGTGGGAAAATGATTCTCTTGATGATCACGGCGGACGCAGGGTTAAAAGGCTTCAAAGAGACCGGTTGATGACCTGGGCCGGAGTCGGGCCCGGGATGGCCGGGCGTTCCGCCGGGCCGGATTTCAATCGAAGAGGCGAAGGAGGTCCCCCGGCGAGGCAAGGAGAACCTCGGCCCCCCCGGCCCTGAGGTTCGCGGCGTCGCGGAAACCCCAGAGCGCCCCCGCCGGATACATACCCGCCGCCCGGGCGGTTTCCATGTCGATGTCCGTGTCCCCGACAAAGACGAACCCGGCCGGCGGAAGGCCCATATCGGAGGCGATCCGCAGGGCCGCCGACGGGTCGGGCTTGAACGGCATGCCGGGGAGCGCCCCCAGGACGGCGTCGAAATCGAACGGGAGGAGTTCCCGGGTCATGATCTCGGTAAAAGGATGAGACTTGTTCGACAGGACGGCGCTCCGGACGCCCCGGGCCTTCAGCCCTTCCAGGAGCTCCGGCACGCCGGGATAGGGCCGGCTGTGGTCCCTCCAGGCCAGGCCGTAAGCCTCCCGGTATTCCTGGACGATCTCGTCGACGAGGGCCTCGTCGCCGGACCCGCCCGGCAAGGCCCTCCTGACGAGGACCTCCATGCCGTCCCCGACCATCCGCATGCAGTCCGCGATCGAGAAAGGCGGGAAGCCGCGTCTGCCAAAAACGAGGTTCATGGTCAGGCCGATGTCCTCGATGGTGTCGAGGAGGGTCCCGTCCAGGTCGAAGATGACGCCCGAAAACCGCACGGTCCGCTCAGACGTTCGACGCCTTCTCCAGCCGTTTCATGATCGAGAAGATGAAGGTCGCCGAGAGGAGACAAGCCACAACAAGGATCAGCCATAGAAGCCACAGCGGGAGCGCCATCCACAGCCCACCCATCAGCCCGACGAGGAGGATGCCGATGCCGGTGGCTGCGAACCACCCGCCCTGCATGAGACCCTTGTATTTGGGCGGGGCAACCCTGGAAACGAAGGAGATGCCGATAGGACTCAAGAAAAGCTCGGCGATCGTGAGCAGAAAATAGGTCGAGATCAGCCAATAGACCGAGACCTGCGAAGCGGGAGGGGCAACCTGGCCTCCGAGTGACTTTGGGCTGGGAAGGCCCATGGAGCCGACGACGAGAATAGCGAAGGCCAGGGCCGTCAGCAGCATGCCGAAGCCGATTTTCCGCGGGGATGAAGGTTCCTTGCCCTTCCTGTTCAAGCGGCCGAAGATGCCAATGAGAATCGGGGTCAGGGCAACAATGAAGAACGGGTTGAAATGCTGGAACCGCTGGGGTTGGAAGGGGTTGATGTCTAGATAGCCGTGATAACGCAGATAAGCCAGAACGGCGAAACCGGCGAAGGCCGCGCCGCCGATAGCCCTGGATAGGGAGCTCGATTTCTTCTTCAGCAGGAAAACCAGCCCGATGCCCGACAGAAAGATGGTTAGGAGCCCGGTCAGGTCGAACCAGAGGTTCGTCAGCTTGCCGACCGCGGGCACTGTATAATCGCGGGCGAAATACGTCATGGTGACGGCGCTTTCCTGGAAGGCCATCCAAAAGAAGATGACGACAAAAAAAACCAGGCCGAGGACGACGAGCCGTTCCTTGGTCTCCTGCTGGGTCAGCTCGACCATCTGGCCGCGCAGAGCCTCGGACTTCGATTTCTGCCTTTCGCTGAGGTCGGCATGCTTGTAGAATCTCCGAAAACCCCAGAAGATCAGCATGGAAATGATCAGGCTGAGGCAGGCCACCCCGAAACCGTAATGGTAGGACTTGCTGAGGGCGTTGAGATATTGCTCGGAAAAAGTCTTGAGGGTTTCGAGCGTCACGCCCGCGTCCTGGCTTTGGGCGATCGCCAAGTAGGAAGAGGCGTCCGCCAGCTTGCCTTTGACGAAATCATTGGCCAGCGCCGGAATCCTCGCGTCATAGAAATAATGGGACAAGGACAGGATCCAATTGACCACCTTTTCAGAAGCCGTCGGCGCGAACATAGCGCCAATGTTGATGCCCATATAAAAAATATTGAAAGCCCTATCCCGGAGGAGGCTGTAGTTGGGATCATCATAGAGGTTCCCGACCAGGGCCTGCAGATTCCCTTTGAAAAGACCGGTTCCCAACGCAATGACGGCCAGGGCGCCGATGACGAGAGGAAAGCCGGTGGCCATCTTGGAAGGAAGCGCCAGAAGGGTATAGCCGAGGAACATCGTCACGAGGCCGATGCTGACGGTTTTTCCGTAGCCGAGGACCTTGTCGGCCAGGAAGCCGCCGAGGAGCGGCAGAAAATAGACACCGGCCACAAACACGGAATAGCAGAACGCCGCGCGGCCGGCGGTCATGCCGTATTTCGCCTGCATGAACAGGACGAAGATGCTGACCATGGTGTAGAAGCCGAACCTCTCGCCCATATTGGCCAGGAACGC
>JALHVH010000301.1 GCA_022867105.1 Candidatus Aminicenantota bacterium | reverse complement strand
GAGCCGCCCGGTAAGAATTTGGTTGTTCCCCCATACCCCTCCCGGCCCTTATTGATTCAATCACACGAAAAGAAACGCGTCGCCGTAAAAATCCGGGGGCCATCTTGATTTCCGGACGAGATTTTTCTATAACTAGGATGCGAGTCATGCGGCTCGGGAACGGCGATTTCACGAAACGGAGGAGCGAATGAAGGTTTTCCTGTCGATCGTCGCGATGGCGGTCATCATGTCCTTTTCGAGTTCCTGTACCAAGGGAGGCAATGACATGGCGGACCTTATCCTTATCAACGGCACGATCCACACGCTCGACCCCGCCCGGCCCCGGGCCGAGGCCGTCGCCGTCCGCGACGGAAGGATCCTCAAGGTCGGCACCGCGGCCGAGGTCAGAGGGCTGGCCGGAAAGGAGACCCGGACGATCGATCTCGCGGGCGGTTTCGTCCTGCCCGGTTTCATCGACAGCCACACCCATTTCCTCAACGGCGGGTTCTCCCTGTCCAGCATTCAACTCCGGGACGTCCGGACCCGGGAAGAGTTCGCCGCCAGGGTCGCGGCCAAGGTCAAGGAGCTCGACAAGGGAGAGTGGGTGCAGAACGGCGACTGGGACCATGAGCTGTTCACGCCGGTTGAGCTTCCGCGCCGGGAATGGATCGACTCCGTCTCGCCCGAGAATCCGGTTTGCGTCAACCGGTATGACGGCCACATGGTCCTGGCCAACAGCGCGGCGCTCAGGATCGCCGGGGTCACGAAGTCAACACCCGTTCCTCCCGGCGGAGAGATCGTCAAGGACCCGAAGACCGGGGAGCCTACCGGCATTCTCAAGGACGCAGCCGCAGATCTCGTCTCCCGGCATATTCCCGAGCCCTCCTGGAAGGAAAAGTTGAAGGCGGCTGAAGCCGCGCTGAAACATGCGGCCGAGCACGGCGTGACCTCCGTCCACGAGATGGCCGACGCCTCGAGTTTCGAAGTCTACCAGGAGCTCCTCAGGGAAGGCAAGATGACGGCCCGGCTTTATGTCTATATCCCCATCGACAATGTCGACATCTACGCCCGGTTGAAGCTGAAAACGCCCTTCGGCAACGATTGTCTGAAGATCGGAGGCCTTAAGGGGTTCGTGGACGGCTCGCTCGGTTCGACGACCGCTTACTTCTTCGATCCGTATACGGATGACCCGACGACCAGCGGCCTCCTCGCTTCCCAGATGTTCCCGGAAGGGATCATGGAAAAAAGGATCCTGGAGGCGGATAAGGCCGGTCTCCAAGTTGCCATCCATGCCATCGGCGACAGGGCCAACAGCCTGCTTCTCGACCTTTATGAAAAGGCGGTCGCCCAAAACGGCCCCCGGGACCGGCGCTGGAGGATCGAACACGCCCAACATCTGAGACCGCAGGACATCGCGAGGTTCGGGAAGCTCGGGGTCATCGCCTCCGTCCAGCCTTATCACGCCTACGACGACGGCCGCTGGGCGGAAAAAAGGATCGGCAAGGAACGGGCCCGGACCACGTACCCCTTCAAGTCCCTTCTCGAAGGCGGCGCGGTCCTGGCCTTCGGCTCGGATTGGACGGTCGCTCCGCTCGACCCGCTCTCCGGGATCTACGCGGCCGTCACCCGGGTGACATCGGACGGGAAGAACCCCGGCGGCTGGGTCCCCGAAGAGAAGATCTCCATCGAGGAGGCCATCAAGGGATACACGACGGGCGGCGCCTACGCGGAGTTCGCCGAGAAGGACAAAGGGACCATCCGATCGGGCAAGCTGGCCGATCTCGTCGTCCTCGACAAGGACCTTTTCAAGGTTCCGGCCGAGCGGCTCATGGACGTCAAGGTTGTTCTGACCATCGTTGGCGGGAAGGTCGTCCATGACGGCCGACTCGCTCCGGCCGGCCCGCGGCCGTAGGGCCGGAGGCATTGGGGCGGGCCGTTCAACCCAAAATTGCCGATAGGATTCTTTCTTCTCAAGCGATGACGCCGATTTCTGGTGGGATCTTCAATTTTGAGGTTCAACGGCCTTGCCTGGCTCAATGTTGTTTGATATGATACGCGCAATTTGCCAGAGTCGAATGAAAGTCCAGATCGAAACCTAATGGAAGAGATCCTCACCCGGTTCGCTCCGACCCAGAAAGAGCTCATCCCCATCCTTCATGCCGTCCAGGCCGAGTATGGGTATGTCCCGAAGGAAGCGATCGCCCGGATCTCCCGGTTCCTGCGTGTCTCGGAAGGCGAGATCTTCGGCGTGTTGACCTTTTACAGGGGTTTCAGCCTCGAGCCGCGCGGGAAATTCCTGATCACCGTTTGTCTGGGAACGGCCTGCCACGTCCGCGGCGGGGCCAATATAGCCGCCGAGTTGGAAAGGCGGCTCAGGATCAAGGCCGGAGGCACGACCCCCGACCGGAAGTTCACGCTGGAGACCGTCAATTGCCTCGGCTGCTGCGCCATCGGTCCG
The DNA here is from genome assembly GCA_022867105.1 of Candidatus Aminicenantota bacterium. Lineage (GTDB taxonomy): Bacteria > Acidobacteriota > Aminicenantia > Aminicenantales > Saccharicenantaceae > JALHVH01. Next base: position 1,722 of record JALHVH010000301.1, on the reverse strand, counting down.
GTGGTCGTGGTCAACGGGACTTATCACGCGCGGGTGACCCTCAAGAAAGTCGAGGGCGTCCTGGCGGAATGCCGGGACTCCGAATAGGAAAGCATGGACAGGCTGACCCATCCTTCACAGGTCCACGAATGGAAGACAAGGGCCCTCTTTGGCCGTCCCCCCCATGCCAAGACCGTGGTCATCTCATCAGGCACATGCGGCCAGGCCAGCGGCTCCCTAGGGATCATCGATGCCTTCACCGATGAGATCGCCAAACGCGGACTTAAGGACATCATCTCCGTCAAGGTCACCGGCTGCCACGGCTTCTGCGAGCTCGAGCCCAACATCATCGTTTACCCTGATGGACTCTTTTACAAGAACCTCGAACCGGGGCAGGTCGCAAGGATCATCGACCTGACCCTCCTCGAGGACCGGATCATCCCCGCCTTGGTTCCGGTGGACGTCGTGAACGGGATCAAGTATCCTTTCCAGAAGGATATCCCTTTTTACCGGAAGCAGATGAGGTGGCTCACGGAAAGCAACTTCCGGATCGATCCGACCTCGATCGAGGATTGCGTCGCCCAGGACGGTTACCAGGCCTTGGCCAAGGTCCTCGGCGGGATGACCGCTGAGGATGTCATCGCCGAGGTCAAGGCCTCCGGCCTGAGGGGCCGGGGGGGGGCCGGCTTCCTGACAGGCGCGAAGTGGGCGCTCTGCCGGGCCTCCGTGTCCGAGCGCAAGCACATCATCTGTAACGCCGACGAGGGCGATCCAGGCGCCTACATGGACCGGAGCCTTCTCGAAGGGAACCCTCACAGAATTATCGAGGGGATGATCATCGGGGCCTACGCCATAGGGGGAACCTCGCTGGGGTTCATCTATGTCCGGAAAGAATACCCCCTTGCCGTCAAGCACTTGGGAATAGCCCTGGGCGCGGCCCGCGAAGCCGGGCTCCTGGGCGGGGACATCCTCGGGACGGGGTTCGACTTTGACATCCGGATCGTCCAGGGCGCCGGGGCCTTCGTTTCCGGCGAAGAGACTTCGCTCATGGCCTCCATCGAAGGGCGGCGCGCCTTCCCCAGGCAAAGGCCGCCGTACCCGACGGAGCATGGTCTGTGGGGAAGACCGACGAACATCAACAACGTCGAGACCTGGGCCAACATTCCCCTCATCATCCGCAGGGGACGGGACTGGTTCGCGAGGACCGGGACGGAGAAGAGCAAGGGGACGAAAATCTTCTCCTTGGTCGGCAAGATCAACAACACGGGCCTCGTCGAGGTCCCCATGGGCATCTCCCTCCGCGAGATCGTCTTCGACATCGGCGGCGGCATCAAGGACGGCAAGAGGTTCAAGGCGGTCCAGACAGGCGGACCGTCGGGGGGATGCATCCCGGCGGAAATGATCGACCTGCCGATTGACTACGACACGCTTGCCCGGGCGGGCTCCATCATGGGGTCGGGCGGGATGATCGTCATGGACGAAGATACCTGCATGGTCGACGTGGCCCGCTTCTTTCTGAGGTTCACCCAGGAGGAGTCTTGCGGGAAGTGCGTGCCGTGCCGCGTGGGCACGCGCCAGATGGAAGCGATCCTCACCCGGATCACCGAAGGGAAGGGGGAGCAGGGGGACATCGAGCGGCTCGAGGAGCTGGCCAATACGGTCAAGCAGGGGTCGCTCTGTGGGCTCGGCCAGACGGCCCCCAATCCGGTCCTGACGACGCTCCGATATTTCCGGAGCGAGTAT
>JALHVH010000300.1 GCA_022867105.1 Candidatus Aminicenantota bacterium | reverse complement strand
TGAACCTTCGGTTCGTCGCCCTGAGCCTGGATGAATTCGAGGACCATGTGCTCCCAGAGGAAGCCAAGGTCCTCCGGCCGCAGGGGGTCCCAGCCCCGGCTGAAACTGACGAATCCCGTGTCGAACGCATAGACCTTGGGCATCCTGACGAGTTCTTTTTGCCCGCCGCCGAAGAAAGGCCGGAGGACGGTGGCAGCCTGCGTGATCTCGAGAGCCCGAAGATGGCTTTCGATCGTGGGGCGGCTGATCTTCAGCGCCCCGGCGGCCCGGGTCACTTCGAAAAGACCCCCGCTTTGTTTCATGATGAATTCAAAGAGAAGAATGAACTTGTCCGGGTCGCGAAAAGCAAAGAGCCTCTGGATATCGCGGGCAAAGAACGAGTCCATCCACTCGCGATAGAAGCCGGGATTCTTGATGGGGGAAAGAAGCGCTTCCGGCAGGCCGCCGTGATAGAGACGTTTCTGGAGCGTCGCCTCTCCGAAAGCGATCAGCTCATCCCAAAGAACCGGCGTCAAATGGACGATAAGCTTGCGTCCTGTCAGAGAATCGCTGAACTTCCGGGTCGCGGCGAGCGTTGAAGAACCCGTAGCAAGAATCTTGAGCTTTGGGAAGACGTCCGCGCCGATCTTGAGGAGCCGGCTTGGGTCGCGAAGCTGATGGATTTCATCGAAGACGATGATCGGCTTATCGCAGTTTCGATAAAACAATTCCGGGTCCGCTGTTATCTCGGCCGAGATCGGGAGATCGCAGTTGACATAAAGGATCCGATCCTCGCCGAGACTCTGAGCCAGGGTCGTCTTGCCCGACCGTCGCACCCCCGCCAGCCATACGATCGAGCGGGATTGCCAGACGCGCTCGATCCTCTGAATCCAGAAAGGCCTTTCGATCATGTAATCTTAATTAACACGTTATCTGATAAATTGTCAAGTATAATAGCGCCCACCTGATAAATTGAAACGTCCGCTGTGGAGCAAGCCCTACCGATGACCGACCGAGTCGTTGCCAAGAAGAAAACTCTGACCTCGCGCGGGCTTACGGTCAAACTATAGGATTTTCCTTTTTGTGCGGTGTTGAGAACGGCCGTTCCGGTCGATGAATCTCTCCTCATAACCATGTCGATGATATCTCGCCGGCCGTGCGGCGATGTCAATCGCCGCAATAAGCGGCAACAGAAGGGTATGTTGGAGCAAAAAACCCTCTCACACCGGTTTAAAGACGATAGACTTCCGCTCCCCGTGATCACGAAATACTACGGGCCAACGTCACGGATAAAGCTGCGTCTCCCCTGAAAAGACGCTTTGGGCCCGGCTCGAACGAGAAAAAAGGGGAACTATCCCCAGGCCATCGAATATCTTGAAAAAGCGAAATCCCTTCTTCCGGGCTTGACATCAGCGAACTAAGGCGCGGAGAGGAAGGGCCGCCTCTGATGCCTCCGGATTCTGAAGTATAATAGCTTCATGCCTGGGCCGGTCGTCCGAGAGATTGAGGCCAAGTCCATCCTCAATCCCTCGAAGATCCACGATTACTGCGTCAATCCGTACACCGGCTGCGAGGTCGGCTGCATCTACTGCTATGCGGCCCTGTTCATGCGGAGGTACAGCGGCCACAGCGAGCCGTGGGGCGAGTTCGTCGACGTCAAGGTCAACGCG
>JALHVH010000299.1 GCA_022867105.1 Candidatus Aminicenantota bacterium | reverse complement strand
TCCTTGAGGACCGGGTTCCGGGCGCTGAGGGTCGGGATGACGGCGTCCTTGGTCACGGCCACCGGGAACGCCCCCTTCTCCAGCTCGACCGGCTGGACGTTTCTCGAAACCATGCCGATATCCACCATCCCCGCAAGAGCGTCGGCGATGCCCTTCCCCGCTCCGCCGGCCTGGACGTCGATCCTGACGCCGGGATGGACCTTCTGGAACTCTTCGACCCATTTGAGGGCCATGGGGTATAGGGCCCAGGCCCCGGAAAGGGTCAGGTTCCCCGAGATGTCGGCCGCGCCGGGTATGGGTGAGGCGGCAAGCACGATGATCCCAAAACACGCGATGGCACTGATAAGCTTTTTCATATGATCCCTCATTTCTTCTTTTAATATGCCACCTGGAGCATGGCCAGGATGGCCTGGTTGTCGGTCTTTCCGGATTCGAGTTTATAGAGCTCGTAGTTGAGCTGGAGCTTCGTCCTTCCGGACAGGAACCAATTGACGCCGGCCGTGGTGCGGCCGACCCGGTCCCCGGAGAGCGTCCGGTCCATGTCCACCACGTCGTACTTGACGAGGGCCTGGACCTTTTTGGGCAGGACGAAATATCCGCCCTGAACGTACCAACCGTTCCGCGTCAGCTTGTCGTCCTTGGCATAGTAGAACTCGGACTTGAGCGAGGCCCGGTCAAAGACGAGCGCCAGCTCGAGCCCGGCCTTGTCCCGGGTGACCAGGGGGGCTTCGGCCGCAGCGCTCTGTTTTCCTTTGTAGAAAGAGCCGCCGACGGACAAGTATTTCAAAGGATGGAGAACGACCCGGCCGACCAAGTCCTTGCGGCTGTTCGTGTCAGCCTTGTTGAAGCCGGCCCCGTTGACGATCGCCGCCGTGTACTCAACGATGGAGGTGTTCCCGAAGACGGCGACCCCGACATCCCTTCCCTGGGAGGCGTTGTCGCGGCCGGGAGCGAGCTTCTCCTCGGGCTGAGACCTGTTGATCATGTCCACGTCCGAGGTGGCCGTCAGGTTCTCCAGGCTGAAGGGGACGAGGAATTGACCAACCCTCAACTGGAAGGCCTGGGAGAATTCAACCTCGACGATAGCGTCGAGGAGCGTCGGCGTCTTGGCGAAGTCGATCTGGAGCTTGTAATGCATCTTCTTCAGGATGTCCCCGGCCAGGGTCAGCCGGGACCGGCGGACGGAAAAGTTGTCGACGCCCTTGTCCCAGCCCACATACTGGAACTGGGTCCAGCCGCTGAGCTTGAAGGCCTTGCTGATCGACAGGAACGTCGGTTCCTTCTTGTCCTGACCGAAGGACACTCCGGCAAGGACGAGCACGGCGAAAAGCGCCGCGCCCGGTATTAACGGGCGACGGCGGCTCGCGTTTTTAGGTCCATGTTTCCACACGATAATCCTCCTCATCTTATTCGTCTGGATCGTTCAACGGTTTGTTCCGTCGGACGAGGTCGGCGAAAGTCGTCCGTTCCATGATCTCGGCGACGGAGTCTCGGACCTCTTTCCAGAGCCAGCGCAGGCCGCAGGTCTCCTCCATGGGGCAGGCCTCGTGGGCCATGACGCTGACGCAGTCGATCGGGGCGAGCGGGCCTTCCAGGACCCGGATGACCTCTGCCACGTTGATCTCTGCGGGAGACTTTGCCAAGTAATAGCCGCCGCGCTGTCCCTTTTTACTTTTCAAGTAACCCGCCCGTTTCAGGAGGAGCAGGATCTGCTCGAGGAAGCGCTCGGGGATGTTCTGCGCCTTTGAGATCCCATGGATATGCTGCGGGCCCCTGTCATACTTGAGGGATAGCTCGAGCATGGCACGGCTGGCATATTCGCCCTTGGTTGAAAGCCTCATTTCGTTCGTCTCATTAGTCGACTTATTCAATAGACAAAGTCATATAGCATCATCTAATTTGTCTTGTCAAGCGTTTTTTTGGGTTTTTGTGTGGACTTCTGTTATCCCGGCTTTCCATTTAGCGACCCACGCAAAACGCAAGAGAACCGGAAAAATAAAGCGGCGAAAGGAATGTCTTAGCGGCCGAACGCCTGATGACCGGCGTAAACGGCGTTCTCAGAGAGCTCTTCCTCGATCCGCATGAGCTGGTTGTACTTCTCCAGGCGTTCGCCGCGGCAGGGGGCGCCGGTCTTGAGCTGGCCCGTGCCCATGGCCACGGTCAGGTCGGCGATGAAGCTGTCCACCGTTTCGCCGCTGCGATGGGAAATCATGACCGTCCAGCCGGCTTTGCGAGCCAACTCGATCGCGGCGATGGTCTCGGTCAGCGTCCCGATCTGATTGAGCTTGATGAGGACCGAGTTGGCCGATTTTTCGGAGATGCCGCGGGCGATCCTCTCGACGCTGGTCACGAAGAGGTCGTCGCCGACGAGCTGGATCTTCGAGCCAAGCGTCGCCGTGAGGAGCTTCCAGCCCTCCCAGTCGTCCTCGGCCAGTCCGTCCTCGATGGAGAAGATGGGGTACGCATCGACCCACTCGACGTACATCTTGACCATCTCCCCGGCCTTGACCTTTCTATTTTCCGTCCTCAGCCAATAGAGGCCGTCCTCATAGAACCCGCTCGCCGCGGGGTCAAGGACGATGCCGATGTCCAAGCCGGGCTTGAAACCGGCCTTCTCGATGGCCTTGAGGATGTTCTCGACGGCGTCGGAATTCTTCTTGAAGGCCGGGGCGAAGCCGCCTTCGTCGCCGATGCCCGTGGAGTAGCCCTGGCCCTTGAGGATGCTCTTGAGGGCATGATAGGTTTCGCTCCCCCAGCGCAGGGCTTCGCTGAAGCTCGGGGCGCCCACCGGAGCGATCATGAACTCCTGGAGGTCCGTGCTCTGCCAGTTGGCGTGGACGCCGCCGTTGAGGATGTTGAACATCGGGACGGGCAGGAGTTTGGCCGCAACGCCCCCGAGGTAGCGATAGAGGGACATCTTTTTAGAGTTGGCGGCCGCCCGGGCCACCGCCAGGCTGACGCCCAGGATGGCGTTGGCGCCCAACTTGCCTTTGTTAGGCGTGCCGTCCAGGGTGAGCATGGCCCGGTCGATCCGGGCCTGGTCCAAGGCGTCCAGGTTCCTAATGGTCTCGGCAATGTCGATGTTGACGTGTTCGACGGCCTTGAGGACGCCCTTGCCGAGATAGCGGCCCTTGTCGCCATCCCTGAGCTCGAGGGCCTCATAGATCCCGGTCGAGGCGCCCGACGGCACGGCCGCCCTGCCCCAAGAGCCGTCCTCCAGCCAGACCTCGACCTCGACGGTCGGGTTCCCGCGCGAATCCAGGATCTCCCTCGCGTGCGTTTTTTTGATCAAAGTGGACATGGTTTCAGCTCCTTCCGAAATTTCGTCTTGTCTTTATCGACCCAGCATCGGATCGATGACCGAGCCAAGGAATTGTAGCACGAGCGGGGCACGGCCTCAACCCGGAAGCGCCCCGTGGCACAAAATCCGGCCTTTTTCGTCCGTCCTTTTCATCCTCCTGACGATCCTCGGGGCAGGCGTCCGATGGCCGCAGAACCTCGAGAAACGATCCGGCCGGTCCCCTCTTTCCAGAGCGGCATCTGCCCCAAAATTGCCGATAGGATTCTTTCTTCTCAAGCGATGACACCGACTTCCTGGGATATCCGGAATTCCGACTCACGATCCGGAAAATTCGGGACATAACCCTTTCTCCCGAAAAGGGATTGTGTCCCTAGAATTTTCCGTGGTCAAACTGTTCGACGGTCAGGATCTGCCGGGCTTGCCTACGGATGCCTGTTGAAGTAATATGACTCGGGAGACCGGCCATGGCAAACGGAATAATCATGCACGAAGTAGGGCTGAGAGACGGCCTGCAGATGGAAAAGCAGGTCGTTTCTACGGCGCAAAAAATCGCCTGGGCGGAGCCGTTGATCGATTCCGGGATCGATATCCTACAGCTCGGCTCGTTCGTCCATCCGGAGAAAATACCACAGATGGCGGACACCGACGATTTATTCAGGCATTTCAAGAGCATTCAAAAGACCCGGCCTGTCGTCGTCTCGGGCCTCGTGTTGAATGAAAAGGGACTTGAGCGCGGCCTGGCATGCGGAGTCGAGATGTTTTGTATGGGTGTTTCGGCAAGCGAGACCCATAGCCGCAAGAACACCGGCATGTCCGTGAGTGAAGCGACCGACCGCATCCTTAGGATGGCCAGGGCAGCCCTTGAAGCGAAAAAGAAAATCCAGGTCTCCGTGCAATCGGCGTTCGGCTGCGGCTACGAAGGCCATGTTCCGCAAGAAGAGGTGATGAAGATCGTCCGTCGTTATCTGGAGGAAGGATTGAAGAATATCAGCCTGGCCGATACGGCCGGCCGGGCGACGCCCGATCAGGTCGAGCGTATGTACGGGACGATCCGTACGATGGATCCGGACGTGGAGCTCTCATGCCATTTCCATAACACGTACGGGCTTGCCCTGGCCAACTGTTACGCCGCTATGAAGACCGGCGTGAAGAGCTTCGAATCATCCGTGGCCGGATTGGGGGGCTGTCCTTTCACCAAGATCGCCGGCGGCAACGTCTGCACCGAAGACCTCGTCCACATGTGGCAGCGGATGGGTCTGCGCCGGGACATCAGCCTGGAGAAGCTGATCGACCTGGCCTGCGATATGAGCAAGTTCTTCGGCCGCGAGCTGCCGGGGACGATCTATAGGACCGGCCCGATTCATGAACCCGGTCCCATCCCGCTCAAAGACTGGTGATCCGATGAAACCGAAACTCCTTGATGGAATCCGAGTCCTTGACGTGACCAATGTCCTTTCCGGGCCGTTTGCAACTCTCCATCTCTCGCTGCTCGGCGCCGAGGTCATCAAGATCGAGAACCCCGCGGACGGTGACCTAGCGCGGAAGCTCGGCAACGTCCTGCCGTTGAACGACCGGCTGATGGGGACGAGCTTCCTGGCCCAGAACGCCAATAAAAAATCCCTGACGCTGAACCTGAAGGATCCGGAAGGGAAAGAAATCTTCCTTAAGCTGGCCAGGACGGCGGACGTGGTCGTTGAGAACTTCCGCCCGGACGTCATGAAGCGTCTCGGTGTCGGCTATCCGGTGCTGAGCGCGGCGAATCCCCGGATCATCTACTGCGCGATCTCGGGTTTCGGAGCGACCGGCCCCGACGCCATGAAGCCTGCCTATGACCAGATCATCCAGGGACTGAGCGGGGTCATGGCCATCAACGGCGACGAGAGATTGAACCCGTTGCGCTGCGGCTTCCCGGTCTGCGATACGGTCGGCGGACTCAACGCCGCGTTCGCGATCATGGCCGCATTGTACTTTCGTGAGCGGACGGGTGAGGGGCAGTTTATCGACGTCGCGCTCCTCGACTCGATCATGCCGCTTATGGGGTGGGTCGCCGCAAATCTCCTCATCGGCGGCCAACAGCCGGTTCTGATGGGAAATGATAACTTCACCGCCGCCCCTTCCGGGACATTCGCCACAAAAGACGGCTATCTCAACATCGCCGCCAACAAACAGGAGCAATGGGAAACCGTGGCTGACGTGCTCGGCGTGCCGGAGCTGAAAAAGGATCCCCGCTTTGAAAAACGCGACGCCCGCAAGAGGAACCGGAAGGCCCTGACGCCGCTGCTGGAAACGAAGCTCAAGGAGAACACCACGGACCACTGGGTGGATACGCTCAATGAGCGCGGCGTGCCTTCGGGCGCGATCCTCAGCCTTGAAGCGGCCCTCAAACAGGCCCAGATCCAACACCGGGAGACCATTCGGGCCGTCCGGGATGACGATCTCGGCGAGCTGAAGCTGTTCAACCTGACGGCGAAATTCGAAAAGAGTCCCGGCGATGTCGTCTGCCCTCCTCCCAGGCTCGGCGCGCACACGGAAGAGTATCTGACGGAGCTGGGATACACGAAAGACAGAATCCAGGAACTCCGAGAGAAAGCCGTCGTTTAAGATGGCATGGGACAGGAACGGTTCGAGAGGATCACCGAAGCCGTGTCCTGCTATACGTCGCGGCGTTCTTCCTGGACAAGGCCGGCCGGTGAGATCATGAGGGAAGGGGGCAACAGATGGACCTGATCGAGATTCTGCTCAAGCTCATCCTGGCCATAGCCCTCGGCGGGCTTATCGGCCTGGAAAGGGAGGCCAGCCAGAAACCGGCCGGCTTCCGGACCAACATCCTCGTCTGCGTCGGCTCGGCTATGATGATGAGCCTGGCCGTGGGGATCATCGGCGCCAAAGGCGGGACGGGCGACACCCTGGTCCGGATGGCGGCGGGGGTCATCACCGGCATCGGTTTCCTCGGCGCCGGGACGATCGTCCACGCCCGGGGCATGGTCGCCGGGCTGACGACGGCCTCGACGCTGTGGGTCGTGGCCGGGCTGGGGCTGATCATCGGAGCGGGCTACTACGTCCCGGCCGTCGTGCTCACGGCTCCCATCATGTTCACCCTCGTCCTCTTCCGGAAGATCGAGGAGGCCTACCTGAGGAAATCGCTCTTCCACTACCACTTCACGATCAAGGAGAGCCCCGACATCCTGTCCGGGCTCCGCAAGCTCAGCTTCCACAACGGCATCAAGCTCGAGAAGCTTAACCTGAAGAAGGAGCGGAACGCCTTCGTCATCAGCTTCTCCTTCTTCTCGACCGAGGAAAAGGAGCAGGAATTCAACAAGGGGCTTTTCAACCTGGGCGAGATCGAAGAGCTCAAGATTGACTAGGACGAAACTCCTCATCGCCACGACCAACGCCGGCAAGGTCCGGGAGATCCGGCGGTCCCTGGCCGGGCTCCCCTTCGAGATCGTGAGCCTGGCGGAAGTCCTTCCCGGGGCCTCGTTCCGGGAAAAGGGAAAGACCTTCCTCGAGAACGCCCGGTCCAAGAGCCTCCATTACGGCCGGAAGTCCGGGCTCCTGACCCTGGCTGAGGATTCCGGTTTGGAGGTCGATGCTTTGGACGGCGCGCCCGGGGTCCATTCGGCCCGCTTCTCCCGGCCGGGTCCCACGGACGCGAAGAACAACCGGAAGGTCCTTCGACTCCTCGGAGATGCGCCCTGGAAGGACCGGAAGGCAAGGTTTGTCTGCGCAATGGTCCTATCACGGGACGGCCGCATCATCCGCGAGATCCACGGCGAGGTCCGGGGAGTCATCAACTTCGCGCCGAAGGGCAGGAACGGCTTCGGCTACGACCCGGTCTTCTATTATCCGAGGCTCCGGAAGCATTTCGCCGAACTCGGGCCTGATGAAAAGAACGCAGTCAGCCACCGCGGCCTGGCGCTCAGAAAATTGAAAACGTTCCTCGCGCGGATGGCAACGCGTTCCGCCCCCGGTTGACAACCCCCGTATCCGCCATGGGACCTCCGGGTAAACCCTCATGGACATAGGCCGCCTCCGACAAATTCGTATTGCGCAGAATCTAATCGCTTTACGGGAATTATCAACTTGGCCCGGCGCTTGCAACAGAAAAGGGCGAAAGGAGGTCCAAATGAAGGATCTAATGACAAAAGGAGCGGCGCTGGGGACGATCCTGGCGCTCCTCGTTCTCTCGTTTTCCTGGGTTTACGCCGAGGCCCCGAAAACGGCGGGCCCCAAGGTCAACATCAACACGGCCTCGCAGGCCGAGCTGGAGGGCCTTCCCGGAATCGGGCCCAAGATCGCCGAGCAGATCGTCCAGTTCCGGACCCAGAACGGCAACTTCAAGAAGATCGAGGAGATCATGAAGGTCAAAGGGATCGGCGAGAAGCTCTTCAATCAGCTCAAGGACCTGATTGCGGTCAGCGCCGAAGTCAAATGAAAGGAGGGGGGGCTCCCCCCTCCTTTTTTTGGTTCTTTGCCGAACTGCGGGGAGGAATGCCCGAGGCGATGAAAGTCGCCCTCTCCCCCCGACCCCCAGGAACCAGTCCCGGCGGTTCCCCCCGCCGAGAACGGCGGGTCCCCCTTCCGCTACGGGGGGCTTCAGGGCGACCTTCATCGCCGTGCTTTTATGTCGGCTCCCGAATTTGGGAGAAGAACCTTTTTTTTACGATCTCGGATGGCTCTTCTTGTAAACGTCCAACAGCTGCTTGAGGTCGAGGTGGGTGTACTTCTGCGTCGTGGCCAGGCTGGCGTGGCCCAGGAGCTCCTGGATCACCCGCAGGTCCGCGCCCCGGCTGAGGAGGTGCGAGGCGAAGGAGTGGCGGAGCGAATGGGGGCTGATCTTCCGGTTGACGGCCGTCCTCCGGATGTATTTCCCCACGATCCTCTCGACAGACCGCGAGCTCAGCCGCCCGCCCTTGTAGTTGAGGAAGAGCGCGTTCTGACCCAGCCTGTTCTCGAGCAGACCGGGTCGGGCCCGAAGGTAGCTCCGAAGGCTCGCCTCGGCCTTCTTGCCGAAGGGGACGAGCCTCTCCTTCTTGCCCTTGCCCCTGACCCGGACCAGACGCTCGTCGAAGCCCACGTCCCCGAGATCCACGGCCACCAGCTCGCCAACCCGGATCCCCGAAGCGTAAAGGAGCTCGAGCACAGCCCTGTCTCTCAGATCGAGGGGCTTGTCCGATGACGGCAGGTCCAGGAACTCGGCCATCTCGTCCTCGGAGAGGAACGTGGGCACGTTCTTGTCCTGCCTTGGCGTCGCCAGGACCTTGGCCGGGTTCTTATCGATCCACTTCCGTTTCAGGCAAAAATCATAGAACGAGCGCATGGCCGCCAGCTTGCGGCCGATGGTCGATTTTTTCAGCTTCTTCTCGTAGAGGCGGCCCAGGAAGCCGCGCAGGACGACGTTGTCGGCGGACCTCCAGTCCGCCTTCTTCTCGATGAGGTAGGCCTCGAGCTGGCCGAGGTCGCGTCCGTAGCTCGAGATCGTGTGGGACGAGGCGTTTCGTTCGTGCCTCAGGTGGGCAAGGAATTCCTCAATCGGTCTTCTCATCTTTCGCGGGCTCGGCCGGCGTTTCCCCGGCCCTCTCCCAGAGCTTCTCCCTCGGGACGATCTCCTTGAACGCGCATTTCTCGTCCTGGCAATGGAGGTAGGGATCGCCCTTCAGGAGGTTCTTCTTGAGGACGAATTTTTGCCCGCACAACGGGCAGGGCCTGGCCACAGGCTCGTCCCAGGTGGCGAACCGGCATTTGGGGAAGCTACTGCATCCGTAGAAGAACTTCCCCCGCCGCGTCTTTCTCTGAATCAGCGTGCCGCCACAGTTGTTGGGGCAGGCGATGCCCGTGTCTTTCTTTTCCTTGTGGATGTATTTGCACTTGGGATAGTCGGAGCAGGCGATGAAGGAGCCGTACTTCCCGAACTTGATGACCAGGGGCGCGCCGCACTGGGGACACTTCTCGTCGAGGGGCTTGGTCTCCTTTTTGACCAGGCTCTCCTTGAACTTGCAGTCCGGGTAGCCCGAGCAGGCCTTGAACCGGCCAAAACGCCCCCACTTGATGACCAGGTCCTTGCCGCACTGGGGACACTTCTCTTCGACGGGGATCCCGGAGTGCTTCATGTCCTCAGCCTTGTGACCATTCTTCAGGTCCTTGTCGAGGCGGACGTAATACTCCCGCAGGCTCTCGAGCCAGGGTCTTCGGCCCTCGTTGATTTCGTCGAGTTCCTCCTCCATCTGGGCCGTGAAGGTCACGTCCAGCAGGTCGGCGAAGTTCTTGACCAGGAATTCGGTGACGAATATGCCCAGTTCGGTCGGGATGAACTTGCCTTTCTCCCGGACGACATAGACCCTTTCCTGGAGTGTCGCGATGATGGGCGCGTAGGTGCTCGGCCGGCCGATGCCCTTGGCCTCGAGTTCTTTGACCAATGTGCCTTCCGTGTAGCGGGACGGCGGCTGGGTGAAGCTCTGCTTGCCCTCCAG
>JALHVH010000042.1 GCA_022867105.1 Candidatus Aminicenantota bacterium | reverse complement strand
TTCGAGCCGGGACACGGATTCCCCAAATCCCTGGGGGACGACGAGGAGGAGGCTCGTGTCGCTCTTCTTGGCGGCCTCAATGGCGGTGTCCTTATCCTCCTGGGCCATCGCGTCGATCTCGAACTTCACCAGGCGCAGGCCGTCCAGCAACCCCTTCGACAGTTCGGAACGGTCGAGGTCGAGAACGGAGATCTTCTGCGTGGCTTCAGCCCTTTTGACCTCTTTCTTGGCCAGCTCCCCGATGAAATAGAAGAGCAGCATCGTGAAAAGGAGAGAGATGACCAGCTGAAGGGTGACCAGTTCGCGGATTTCTTTGGCGAGAAGGTTGGTAAATTTTTTCATCTGAGGGCACTCCTGAAAACGACTTCGAGGTTCATGGCCTGATATTTGTCCTTGAGTCCCTGGGATGTCCCCGAATCGAGGATCCTTCCCTTGTCGATCAGGGCCACCCGGTCGGAAAGGAACTCGATCTCGAGCATGTTGTGGGAGGAGAGGAGGACTGAAAGGCCTTCCTTGGCGAACCTCTTAATGATCTCCCTGACCTCGAGCGAGTTGATGACGTCCAGCCCTGAGGTCGGCTCGTCCAGGATGGCCAGGGCGGGTTTGGTCATCAAGGCCCGGGCCAGGAGGAGCTTGCGGATCATGCCCTTGCTATAGGTCCCCACTTTCTCGTTGAGGCGGGTCCCCAGGTCGGCGATCCCCTCGGCCCGTTTTATGAATTCCTCAAATTCCTCCGCCGTGCGCGCGTAGAACTTAGCCATAAAACGGAGGTAGGCCATCCCCTTGAGGTTCCGGTAGGCGCCGGCCTCTTCGGGGAGGTAGCTGATCCCTTCCCGGAACTTCTCAGGCTCCTTTTTCAGATCATGTCCCAGGAAGGCGACCTTCCCCCCCGAGGGGGTGAGGAGCGTCGAGACGACCCTCAGGGTGGTGGTCTTCCCCGCCCCGTTGGGGCCTATGAGGGCGAAGATCTCGCCTTCCCGGACCTCGAAATCGATCCCCTTGAGGGCCTCGAAGCTCCCGTAGGACTTCTTGAGCCCTTCGACGCGCAGCACAACGGACATTCTTGCTCCTCCTTGCCTAATATTATCTCAGGCCAGTCGTTCGGTCTTGATAACGAGAGGTTTCTATCAGAGGGCCTTGAGATGGACGTCGATACTCTCGATCTGCGTCGTCAGGTCCTTGAGTTTTTGCTTCTCTTTCTCGACGACATCGGCGGGAGCGCGACGGACGAACCCCTCGTTGCCGAGCCGAGCTTCCGCTTTCCCGATATCGTCGAGGAGCTTCTTCCTCCGGGATTCCAGGCGCTCGCGCTCCTTTTCCGGATCGATGACGCCGGTTAGATAGATCTCGATATCGCCGACGACCTGGGAGGCCGCCGTGGCCGGCCTTTTCATGTCCGGGGCGACATAGAGGGACTCGAGCTTTCCCATATGGATGATAAGCGTCCTCATGCAGGCCAGGACATCCGCCGCCCGGCCTCCGGCCTTGACGAGGGCGCCGAGCTTTCGGCCCGGCGGGATGCTCTGAAGGGCGCGGACCTCCCGGATGCCGCGGACGACGTCCTGGGCAAGAGCGAATTTCGATTCGAGGACCTCATCCTCCCATTCGGGGACGGGCTCCGGCCATCGGGCGGTGATGAGGAGAGGCGAGGCCGGGAGCGACTCCGCAAGCCCGCGCGCCGGGCACTGCGCGTTCAGCCGGTTCCAGAGGACCTCGGTGATGAACGGCACGAAAGGATGGAAAAGCCGAAGGGTCTCGTCGAGAGCCAGGGCCAGGACCGAGCGGGCCATGGGGGCCGCGGCCTCGTCCTTGAGCCGGGGCTTGATGATCTCGAGGTACCAATCGCAGAGCTCGGACCAGAAAAACTCCCTGGCCGCGCCGATTGCCGCCGAAGGATTATAGGCCCGGAGCTCCTTCCCGGCCCTCCGCGCGACCCTCGACAGCCGCGAGAGGATCCATCGGTCCTCCTCCTCGAGCTTGGCCGGCGCAAGGGGGATGAAACCGTGCTCGCCGAGGTTCATCAGGACGAACCGGGCCGCGTTCCAGAGCTTGGTGCAGAACGCCCGGCCCAGCTCGAAACGATCGCTGATGATCTTGGCCATGGGAATGTCGGGCATCGTCCCCAGGACGTCGAACTCCTTCCCCGTCTTCGGACAGAGGTAAGTGAAGATCGACCGGCCGTGTTTGGCCGTGGCCAAGTCGACGAGCTCCCCCGTATAGGGAGAGACCGCCTGGATGGGAAGCCGGATGTCCTGGGTCCCGGTCTGCATGTCGCAGATGACATAGCGCATGGCGTCGGCGCCATATTTCTCGATGATGTCTTCCGGGTCGATACCGTTGCCCTTGCTCTTGCTCATCCGTTCGCCCTTTCCGTCCTGGATGTTGGCGTGGATGAAGCAGTCCGTGAAGGGCACGTCGCCGAGGAGATAGAGCCCCATGAGCTGCATGCGGGCCACCCAGAGGGTGATGATGTCGCGGGCCGTGACCAGGCAGGAGCCGGGGTAGTAGTAGCTCAGGCAATCCGCGCGGCCGTCGACGACACTCAGGGTCCGCTGTCCCGGATCGAGCTCCGCCGTCCCGGGGTCGGGCCAGCCGAGCGTGCTGAACGGCCAGAGGGCCGAGCTGAACCAGGTGTCCAGGACATCGGGGTCTTGCTCGAGACCGGTCGCTCCGAGCCTCTCCGCGTGCTTCTTCTCGGCCGCGGCATCCCTGAGACAGACGAGCAGATCATAGCGACGGCCCGCGTCCATCGAAGCAACCCCTTCTTTCGTCGCGCCGTAAAGCCGTCCTTCCTCGTCCGTGATCCAGGCCCACAGCCCGGGATCTCCGGCCTTGGGAAGCGATTTGACAGCCCGGCCGAGCTCTTGCCCCGCGAGGCTCGCGTGCCAGATCGGGATGCGGTGGCCCCACCAGAGCTGGCGGCTGATGCACCAGTCGCGCTTCTCGGCCAGCCAGCTCGTGTATGTCCCTCCGTAGCGAGCATGGTCGGGATGGAATGTCAGCCGGCGCCCCGTCGGCGATTGGTAGTCGCCGCCGGCGGCATCGATGGAGGCTTGGGCCAAGCCGCGCGCCCGGAATTCCTTGCCCGTCCCCGCACCGCAGAGGATGCCGCCTTCGACATCGCCCATCCGGACGAACCACTGCTTGGAGATATAGGGCTCGATCGGCGTCTTCGAACGGTCGGAGTGGCCGATCTCGATCTCATGGTCCTCGATCTTCTCGATGAACCCCCCCGCCCGGAGGTCGGAGACGACTTTCTTACGGGCTTCGAAGCGGTCCAGGCCGGCGTAAGGGCCGGCCTCGGCGTTGAGGGTCCCGTCGGGGTTGAGGATATTGATGATGTCGATCTCGTCCTTGTGACGCTCCCGGACGCCGTAGTCGTTCGGGTCATGCCCGGGTGTTATCTTCACGCACCCCGAGCCGAGGGCCGGGTCGGCCCATTCGTCGAGGATGAGCGGAATGGGCCTGTCAAGAAGGGGCAGGAGGACCTTGCGGCCCCGGTCGGCCATCTCGCGGAGCTTGAGGAGGCCCGGGAGGACGGATGTCCTGCGCTCCTCGATCCGCTGCAGGGCGGCCTCGAGTTCGGCCCTA
>JALHVH010000298.1 GCA_022867105.1 Candidatus Aminicenantota bacterium | reverse complement strand
GTTCCGGCAGGCCTCGGATACGCCGATCCGGGCGCCCTGCCGGGGATCGAGATAGGCGTAGAGCGAGTTTCCGTCCAGGGTCATGGCGAGGGCCTTCTTCGATCCTTTGATCCTCAGGACCGCCGCGTCCGCCCCGGGGAGGAAGGCCGTATTGACCTGGATCATGTGGTCGTATTGGCGGAAAACCCATTCTTTGTCCGCTATGGCGGGGGAGGAAAGGACCTTGAAAAAGGCCTCGTTAAGGTCCGCCGGCAGGGGGATCTCGGGAAGCTTCGAGACCTTCTGCAGGAACGCGGGCGTCCTGATCGGCCTGCGGTAAGCCGGGCAGAGGTTGACGACGGCGTCCACGGGGATGTCGACGACTTCTTCGCCTTTGGACTTGACCTTGAGCCTTCCGCCTTCCGTGACGTGTCCGATGACGACGGCGTCGAGGTCCCATTTGGCGAAGATGGCCTGGACTTCCGCGACCTTTTCCTTCTTGGCGCAGATGAGCATCCTTTCCTGGGACTCGGAGAGCATGGTCTCATAGGGCGTCATGCCTTCTTCCCGCTGCGGGACGAGGTCGAGGTCGATCTCCATCCCGGTGCCGGCCTTGGCCGCCATCTCCGTCGTCGAGCAGGTCAGCCCGGCCGCCCCCATGTCCTGGATGCCAACGATCATGTCGGTGGACATCACCTCCAGGCAGGCCTCGAGAAGGAGCTTCTCCTTGAACGGGTCCCCAACCTGGACGTTGGGCCTCTTGTGCTCCGTGTCCTTGCCGAATTCGGCCGAGGCCATGGTGGCACCATGGATCCCGTCGCGTCCGGTCTTGGCCCCGACATAAAGGACGGGGTTTCCCGTGCCCTCGGCCTTGGCGTAGAAGATCTTGTCCTTTTCCACTAGGCCAAGGGCGAAGACGTTGACCAGGGGATTGAGGGAGTATCCTTCTTCGAAGGCGATCTCCCCACCCACCGTCGGGATCCCGATCGAGTTGCCGTAGCCGGCGATCCCAGAGACGACGCCTTCCATGATGACCTTGTTCCTGGGGTCGTCGAGGGGGCCGAAACGCAGGGAGTCCAGGACGGCGATGGGCCGGGCGCCCATGGTGAAGATATCCCTGAGAATGCCGCCCACCCCCGTCGCCGCGCCCTGGTAGGGCTCGATGAACGAAGGATGGTTGTGGGACTCGATCTTGAAGACCACGGCCAGGCCGTCCCCGATGTCGAGGATGCCGGCATTTTCCCCGGGACCCTGGATGACGTGCTTCCCCTTGGTGGGCAGGCCCTTGAGGTAGATCCGGGAGCTCTTGTAGCCGCAATGCTCGGACCACATCACCGAAAAAATTCCGAGTTCGGTGAGATTGGGCTCCTTGCCGATGAGCCGGACGATGGATGCGTATTCTTCGAGCGTCAGGCCATGGTCCTTGATGGTTTTTTCGTCGATCATGGTCATCCTAGGCACGTCTTAGGGTTCTCTCGCGGCTCTTGAGTTCGATCGCCTCGATCAGCGACCGGAAGATGATCTGTCCGTCTTCGCTGCCGAGAAGGGCCTCGGAAGCCCTCTCCGGGTGGGGCATCAGTCCCATGACGTTCCCCTTCGCGTTCATGAGGCCGGCGATGCTGTCCATGGAACCGTTGACGTTGGCTCCGTCGGTGACCTGGCCGTCCGCGTCGCAGTATCGAAAGACGATCTGTCCGTTCCTCCGGATGTCCTCGAGGACCTTGTCCGGAGCGTAGTAGTTCCCGTCGAAGTGGGCGACCGGGATCCTGAGGACCTGGCCCTTTTTCCCGGCCCGGGTGAAATCCGTCTGGGGATTCTCGATGCGGACATGGACGAATTGACAGAGGAACTTGAGGTCCTTATTCCGGAGCATGGCCCCGGGCAGCAGACCGAGCTCGAGCAGGATCTGGAACCCGTTGCAGATCCCGAGCACATGCCCGCCGCGGCGGGCGAAGGTCTTGACTTCCTGCATCAGGGGAGAGAACCTGGCGATCGCTCCGGAACGCAGGTAATCTCCATAGGAAAAGCCTCCCGGAAGGATGACGACGTCGACACCCTGGAGGTCATGGTCCTTGTGCCAGAGGAAGATGGTGTCCCGTCCGATGACGTCCCTCAGGACATGGAAGGTGTCGTGGTCGCAATTCGACCCCGGGAACATGACGACTCCGAATTTCATGGGGGTTTCTCATTCATCCTGGATGATCTGCCACGTGTATTTCTCGATGATGGGATTGGCCAGGACCTTGCGGGCGATCTCCGGGACGAGCTTCCGGGCCTCCTCCTCGGAGACCTTGTCCAGTTCGAGCTCGAAGACCTTGCCCTGGCGTGCTTCCTTGACGGACCGGTAACCCAGCGTGTGGAGGGCGTTCTTGACGGTCTGGCCCTGGGGATCGAGAACGCTGTCCTTGAACGAGACCAGGATCCTAACTTTCATCGGAAAAAACCCTTTCAAAAATGTAGTCGATCTTGCCGAGGTAGGGCTCCAGGGAGAAGCACCGGTCGAGCTCTCGGGGAGTGAGGACCGCGGCGACCTTGGGTTCGGCCAGGACCAGGGCCTTGAAGTCGAGATTTTCGTTCCAGGCCTTCAGGCTGTTCCTCTGGACGATCTGGTAGGCCGACTCGCGGCTGAGCCCCTTCCGGGTCAAGGCCAGGAGAACGCTCTGGGAAAAGATCAGACCCCGGGTCGCTCCGATGTTCGCCTTCATCCGGTCCGGGTGGACGGTCCAGTTTTTAACGATGTCCGTCACGTCCGCAAGGAGAAAGTCGGTCAGGATGAAACAATCGGGGAAGATGATCCTTTCCGAAGAGGAATGAGAGATGTCCCTTTCGTGCCAGAGCGGGATGTTCTCCAGGGCCACCTGCAAATTGGAGCGGACGAGGCGCGCCAGTCCGGAGACCCTTTCGCAGCGGACAGGGTTCTTCTTGTGGGGCATGGAAGAGGAGCCCTTCTGGCCCTTGGTGAATGGCTCCTCGAGCTCGAGGACCTCGGTTTTCTGCAGATGCCTGATCTCCATGGCGAACTTCTCGAGGGACGTGGCGATCAAGGCCAGGCAGGCGACGACCTCGGCGTGCCGGTCCCTCTGCAGGACCTGGGTCGAGACCCTGACCGGCTTCAGCTTGAGGGCCTTCAGGGCGTGGACCTCGACCCGGGGGTCGAGGTGGATGAACGTGCCGACGGACCCCGAGATCCGGCCGACCGAAATGACCTCGAGGGCCCTTGCCGCCCGGTCCAGGTGCCTCTTGACCTCCTCGTACCAGACGAGGAGTTTGAAACCGAAGGTCACGGGTTCGGCGTGAACGCCGTGCGTCCGGCCGATGCACGGCGTTTTCTTGTATTTGAGGGCCTGCTTCTTGAGGACCTTCTTGAGCTCCAGGAGCTTCTTGCGGATGTTTTCCAGGGACTCTCTCATAAGGAGGGAAAGGGCCGTGTCCACGACGTCATAAGAGGTCAGGCCGATGTGAATGAACCGGCCATCCTCGCCGACCTTCTCGTTAACGGAGGTCAGGAAAGCGATGACATCGTGTTTGACGACCTTTTCGATCTCGTCGATGCGCTCCACGGAGAATCCGGCCTTCTCCCGGATGGCCTTGAGAGACTTGGGCGGGATCTTCCCAAGTTTCGCCCAGGCCGCGCAGACGGCCAGCTCCACGTCCAGCCATTTCCGGTAGCGGTTCTCGTCCCTCCAAATGCCGCCCATCCCGGGCAGGGTGTAGCGTTCGATCATGTCCAAGTCCCTTCGTGGTTGATGGAAAATGATATCAATTAGGCCCGGGCGTGTCAATTTAAAAGCTGGACAGGCTGGACAAGCCAGACAGGCTAGACAGGCTGGACAAGATGGATAGGCTGGACAGCAGGAAGCTCCATTCTCGGGAAAAACTGGCCGCGGTCCGGAAAGACGCAGACGTCATTTTGGTCTATGGATTTCAACAAAATATATTCTTGACAAAAAGAGAAATATCCATTAGTATAATTCTTGTAAATTTTTGTTTTTTCAGATTATCAGTCTGAAGAAAGAAGAAGCTCGAGCTGGAATAAGAGAAGGAGTGCATTTTTTTGCCCTTTCTCTTCCCCCATTTTCTCGCGGGAATTCACGCTCATCTGGAAGAAAACGAGGAAACGCCAGCGTAGCTCAGCAGGTAGAGCGGCTGATTTGTAATCAGCGGGTCAGGGGTTCGAGTCCCTTCG
>JALHVH010000297.1 GCA_022867105.1 Candidatus Aminicenantota bacterium | reverse complement strand
GGCCGGAACGGCCTCGGCTTTTCGTCATCCGGAGATCTTGGCTTTTGAGAGAAGGTTCTTCAATTCCTGGCCGGGGCGGAACTTGATCCGCTTGCCCTTCTCGATCTTGATCTGTTTCTGCCGGCGGATGTCCCTTCCGAAGCCCGTTTTCTTGGCGACGACGCGAAAGCTGCCGAAGCCGCGGATCTCCACTTTCTCGTTCCCGACCAGGGCCGTTTTCAGGGAATCCAGGACGGACTCGACGATCAACAATGATTTGGCCCGGTTGAATTCGGACTTCTTTTCGATCGCGAGGGCGATATCATTCTTGATCATCGATGTCTCCTAAAGGCCGCACGAATAGATAATAATTAGATGATTGATGCTCAAATGTCAAGAAAATTATAACTTATTGACTTGGCTGCGATTACTTCCTATACTGAAGTCGCCGTGCTCAAGATCATCCGGACCCTTTTCCTTCTCGCCTTCGTCCCCTCTTTGTGCGGCGCCTCCATCCTCCGGATCACCGTCAACGCGCCCATCCACCCCATCACGTCCGAATACATCGTCCGGACCATCCGGAGCGCGGAAGCGACGAACGCACGCCTGATCATCATGGCCATCAACACGCCGGGAGGACTGGATACGTCCATGCGGGAGATCATCGAAGCGATCGTCAACTCCAAGGTCCCGGTGGCGGCCTACGTCAGTCCGAGCGGCGCGCGGTCGGCGTCGGCCGGATTCTTCATCGGCATCGCCTGCGACATCTACGCCATGGCGCCGGGGACCAATACGGGAGCGGCCCACCCGGTCGGTATTTCCATCACCGGGCAGTCCATGGACAAGACCATGGAAGAAAAGGTCACAAACGACGCCGCTTCCTACATCAAGACCCTGGCCGAAAAAAGGGGCCGGAACATCCAGATGGCCGAGGACGCCGTCCGCAAGAGCCTGTCCTACACCGAGCAGGAGGCCTTGAAAGGCGGATTAATCGACCTCGTCGCGAAAAGCGACCGGGACATCATCGATTTCCTCGACGGCCGAAGCCTCAAGCGCTTCGGCGGGGACGTCGTGACCCTCTCCCTCAAAGGCGAGGAGGTGGTCGACCGGCCCATGACCTTCCGGCAACGCTTCCTCCTGACCATCTCCAACCCCAACCTCGCCTACATCCTGCTCATGATCGGCCTTCTCGGCCTCTACTTTGAGTTCGCCCACCCAGGCGCCATCCTGCCGGGCGTCTTGGGGGGGATCTCTCTGCTCCTGGCCGTCTTCGCGTTCCAGATCCTGCCCATCAACTACGTGGGCCTCCTCCTTATCATCCTGGCCGTCGCCCTCTTCATCCTCGAGGTCAAGGTCCACAGCTATGGCATGCTCTCTCTAGGAGGTATCGTTTCCATGGTCATAGGTTCCATGATGCTCATCGATTCTCCGGTTCCCGAACTGAGGCCGAGCTTGAGGATCATCATCCCCGTGGCCGTCGGGATCTCGCTCGTCTGCATCTTCCTGGTGACCCTGGTCGTCAGGGCTCAGGCCCGCCGGGCCGTCACGGGCCGGGAGGGCATGATCGGGGAGGTCGGAACGGCCCGGACCGATCTCTCGCCCTCGGGCAAGGTCTTCGTCCACGGTGAACTCTGGGAAGCCGAATCCGACCAACCCGTCCGTATGGGCGAAAAGGTGAGGGTCGTCGAAGTCGAAAAGTGTCTTAAAATCAAAGTGAAAAAGGAGAAAACATGACAAACCCATCTATGCCGCTCTTCATCATCATCGGGATCATCGTCATCTACATCTTGAACTCCATCAAGGTCCTCAGGGAGTACGAGAGGGGGGTCATATTCCGGCTCGGCCGCGTCCTGCCCCAGCCCAAAGGGCCCGGCATCATCCTGGTCTTCTCCCCGATCGACCGCATCGTGAAAATCAGCCTGCGGCTCATCACGATGGACGTCCCGCCCCAGGACGTCATCACCAAGGACAACGTCACGGTGAAGGTCAACGCCGTCCTATACTTCAGGGTCATAGATCCGCTCAAATGCGTGATCGATGTCCAGGATTACCTCTACGCCACCTCCCAGCTGGCCCAGACGACCCTGCGGAGTGTGCTCGGCCAGGTCCCGCTCGACGACCTCCTCTCGGAGCGTGACAAGCTGAACGCGCGCCTCCAGGAAATCATCGAGCAGCACACCGATCCTTGGGGCATCAAGGTCCAGCTCGTGGAGATGAAACAGGTCGACCTGCCGGAGAACATGATCCGTGCCATCGCCAAGCAGGCCGAGGCCGAACGGGAACGCCGGGCCAAGGTCATCCACGCCGATGGTGAATTCCAGGCCGCCGGCAAGCTCACCCAGGCCGCCGACATCATTTCCCAGAATCCCCAAGCCCTCCAGCTCAGGTTCCTGGGGACGCTGACGGAGATCGCCGCCGAGAAAAACTCCACGATCATTTTCCCGCTGCCGTTGGAACTCCTCAAGGCTTTTACGTACAACAAGTCCCAGGAGAACAAATAGCCCATGAAGAACAAGGAATTCAGGGAGATCCAGGTCTCGAGCTCGGCGCTCGTCTTCATCTTTCTCGCCATCCTCGTCCTCGGGGTGTTCATCTTCCTGCTCGGCGTTTCGGTCGGGAAGAAGCAGGCCCAGATGACCGGCCCTACGACGCTTCTCGCCCAGAGGACGACCGAGACCGTGACCCAGCAGCCGCCCGTAGTCAACCCGCCGGAGACGACGGCCCCGCCCGCGTCCAACCCGCAGGTCCAAGAAGAGAAAAAAAAGGTAGTTACCCCGGCCGAGACGCAGGCGGCTGCGAAAACAGGCCTTTTTTACATCCAGGTCGCCGCCTTCTTTGATAAATCCCAGGCGGCGACGATGGCGGCGAAATTCAAGAAGCAGGGGTATTCCGTCCTCGTCCTCGAACCTCTGACGACGGACAAAAAAACGGTCTACCGGGTGAGGCTGGGAGGCTATTCCACAAGGGAGAAGGCCTCGCAGGACCTGGCCAAGCTGAATTCCGCGTCCAAGAAAAAAACGGGATATTACATCACAAAAGACTAGGTCCGTTCCCGGGAATCTGTCGTCTTTCGAGGACTGTCTCTGAACTTGACGCCGGGGATGGGACCGGGCCTTCGACGTGAGGAGAAGAACATGTCAAGAAAGTCACCATGGCTGTTCCTCGCCCTGCTGAGCGGGGCCCTTACAGCCCTGGCCTTCCCCAAGTTCAACCTCTCCATTCTGGCCTGGATCTCGCTCGTCCCCCTGTTCTTCGTCCTCTCCCGGTGCCGGCCGAAGCAAGCATTCTGGAACGGACTGGCTGCGGGAGCGGCTTTCTATGGAGTCCTTCTCTATTGGATCCCCGACGTTCCCGCCCATTACGGGGACCTGCCGATGTGGTTGAGCGTCATCATCTATCTCATCCTTATTCTCTTCCTGGCCGGGTATTGGGCGCTCTTCGGCCTTTCGTTCGCGACGGTCCGGCAGGCTTTTCCGGCGGCGGCCTACATCCTCGCTCCGTTCCTTTGGGTCTCTTTTGAATATGCGATGACCTACGTCCTGACCGGCTTCCCCTGGGGGATCCTTGGATACAGCCAGTCCGAAAACATCCCTTTCCTCCAGCTCGCTTCCCTGACGGGCGTCTACGGTCTGTCCTTCGCCCTCGTCTTCCTCCAGAGCGCGTTCGTGCTGGCCATGAAGCTCCGAAAGAGGGCCCCGTTCGTCGCGGCCGTGGCCCTGCTCGCGATCGTCCACGCGGCCGGCTTGATGAGCCTGGAAAAGATCGTCCCATCGAAAAGCTCTTTCACGGCCTCCGTCATCCAGGGCAACGTTTCCTCCGACATCACCTGGGACATGATCTCCGGCGAAGAGACCACGAAGATCTTCAAGGACCATTTGGATCTCACCCGGCAGGCTTATGACAACGGGGCGCGTCTGATCATCTGGCCGGAGTTCACGGTACCTTTATGCTTCAGTTGCCCCGAGGGGATCTACCAGCTCTATAAAGGTGAGCTCTCCAGGTTCGTCCGGGAAAACCCGTGCACCCTCCTCCTCGGGACCAACGAGATGTCCGGCCCCCCGGGAAGCCAAGTCTATTACAATACGGCCCTGTGCCTCCACCCGGACCTCTCCATGACCCAATACGCCAAGATGCACCTCGTCCCCTTCGGCGAATACACCCCCTACAAAAAGTTCTTCTCCTTCATCGAGAAAGTCACTCATGCCATAGGAGACGTCGAGCCGGGAAAGAAATACGTTCTTCACGAATATGCCGGCCTCAAGTTCGGCTCCCCCATCTGCTACGAGGTCATCTTTCCCGATCTCGTCCGGCGGTTCGCGAAAAAAGGGGCTGATTTCCTCGTAACCATCACCAACGACGGCTGGTATGGAAGGACGTCCGCGCCCCGCCAGCACTTCGCCATGGCGATTTTCCGGGCCGTCGAGAACAGGCGGTTCCTGCTTCGCGCCGCGACCACCGGTGTCAGCGGTATCATCGACCCCTACGGCCGGGTCCTGGCCGAGTCCAGACTTATGACCCGGACATACCTGACAGAGAGGATCACACCCTCCCGGAAGATGACGTTCTACACGGAGCATGGCGACATCCTCGCCTGGGTCAGCTTGACTTTGAGCATCATCTTCTTTATTATGAGTATCTTCAAACAGACACGGAAGAGAGAACACCATGGTCCCAAGCGATCGGTCACCTGATCTGAGGTCGGTTGTCGACGCCGCCTTCATCAAATTCGAGGAACTCCGAGGTTTTCTTTGACCTCGATCGCAAGAAGGCCGATCTCGATTCCCTGAACGTCCGGCTCTCCGACCCCGAGACCTGGAAGGACCAGAAGGCCTTCCAATCCGTCCAACAGAACAAGAAGATGCTTGAACGCGACCTCCAGTTCTTCGACAAGCTCCGTACACAGAGGGAAGAGGTCGAGGTCCTCCTGGAACTCTCCAAGGAGGGGGAGAGCGTCGATGCCGAAATCGCCTCGGCCCTCACCGTTTTTGAGAAGGAGCTGTCCGAAGCGGAGCTCAGGGCCCTTTATTTCGATGTGGACGACCCCCGCAACGTCATCCTGACCATCCATCCCGGGGCCGGCGGGACCGAGTCCCAGGACTGGGCCCAGATCCTGTTCCGGATGTATATGCGCTATGCCGAGCGTAAAGGCTTTAAGGCCGAAGTCCTCGACTCTGCGCCGGGTGAGGAAGCGGGTTTGAAGAGTGCCGCGATCCGGATCGAAGGGGAATTCGCTTTCGGCAACCTGAGCCAGGAGTCGGGTGTCCATCGGCTGGTCCGTATCTCCCCGTTCGACGCCAACAAAAGGCGCCACACCTCCTTCGCCGCCGTTTTCGCCTATCCCGAAGTGGAAGACACGGTCGAGCTCGACATCAACCCCGAAGACCTCAGGATCGATACTTACCGCTCCTCCGGCAAAGGCGGCCAGCACGTCAACACAACCGATTCCGCCGTCCGGATCACCCACAACCCGACCGGGATCGTCGTCCAGTGCCAGAACGAACGCTCCCAGCACAAGAACAAGGCCATGTGCATGAAAGTGCTGACCTCCCGTCTTTACGAGCTCGAGAAGAAAAAGAAGAGGGAGAAGATCGATAAGCTGGAGGACCTCAAATCCGACATCGCCTGGGGCAACCAGATCCGGTCCTACGTCCTCCAACCCTACCGCCTCATCAAGGACACGAGGACCAAGCTGGAGATCGGGGACGTGGACCGGGTGCTCGACGGCGACCTCGACGAGTTCATCAAGGCGATGCTCGTCCTCCGGAAGAAGACCGCTCAAGGCTAGCCCCGCCGGTCCGGGACAGCCCTTGAATAACTCGGCTGAAAATTGGTATATTCATTCCCATAAGAAAAACACCGGGAGGATAGCCGTATGGCTAAGAACCAAACGAACGGTGAAAACAAGGAATACCTGCCGCCCCTGGAATTCGGATCGCTGGTCTTCCCGTTCTACACCCAGGCGATCATCAAGCTCGGCATGATCGAAGACCCGGTTTCGGGACAGGTATCCGGGAACCCAGAACTGGCCAAGAGACTGATCGACCTCCTCGACCTTCTCAAGGACCGGACCAAGGGCAACCTTGAGCCCGATGAAGAGAAATTCCTCGAGGCATGCCTTTCCCAGCTCAAGATGGGCTACCTCAAACAGACCAACGCCTTGAAAACGTGAACCCATGAAGGTCTTTAATGGGTTCGAGGAGGTACCCCCCATCCCCAGGGGTGCCGTCGTCGCCGTGGGCAATTTCGACGGGATTCACCTCGGCCACCGGAAGATCCTCAAGCACGTCAAGAAGATGGCCGCAAAGAAAGGGCTTTTTTCCCTGGTCCTGACGTTCTTTCCCCATCCGGCGCGGTCGTTGAACAAGCGGGACGTCCCCCTTATCCAGACCCTTGACCAGCGCCTGGAGGGTCTCCGGGAAGCCGGAGTCAAAGGGGTCGTCGTGGTCCCTTTCGGCCGCGGGGTCCGGCGCCTTTCGGGCCGCGCCTTCGCCGGGCGCGTGCTCAAGGACCGCTTCCAGGCCGGGGAAGTCGTGGTGGGCGAGAACTTCCGTTTCGGCAAGGACCGACGTTGCGGCGTTGCCGAGCTCGCCCGGCTGGGCCGAGAGTTCAGCTTTGACGTCCACGGGGTCCCCCCCGTTGAAAAGGCCGGCGAGATCGTCAGCTCCAGCTTGATCCGGCATTGGCTCGCCAAGGGGAATGTTGAAAAGGCGGCGGAGCTCCTGGGAAGGCCTTACGAGATCGAGGGTTGCGTCGTCACGGGCGAGTCCCGCGGCCGTGTCCTCGGCTTTCCGACGGCCAATATCCATACGACCAACGAAATCATCCCCCGGGGGATCTTCGTGACGCTGGCCGTCACGGCTTCGAAGTCCCTCCCTTCCGTGACCAACGTCGGCATCGGCCCGACGTTCGGCGGCAGCCGTCTCGCGGTCGAAACGCACGTCCTCGACCATAAGGGAAACCTTTACGGCCGGACCGTCAAGCTCCGGTTCCTGAAAAAGCTCCGGAACGAAAGAAAATTCGGGACCTCCGAAGCCCTGATCGCCCAGATCGGCCGCGACGTCGCCGAAGCCCGGCGCTATTTTCGTTAAAACGCTTCCGTCGGCGCGATTTCTTGACAATCCCGGGCAAATATAGGATGTTCATAGGGAAAAAAAGGAGTCAGACATGGAAGAGAAGATCAAGGCGAGAATCATGGACGCCGGCAAGATCCGGAGATGCCTCTACAGGATGGCCACCGAGATCATCGAGCGCAACCGCAACCTGAAGAACCTGGTCATCGTCGGCATCCGGACCCGCGGCATATACGTCGGCAAAAGGATCGCCCAGATCATCAAGGAAATGGAAGGCGTCGAGGTGCCCGTCGGCGTCCTGGACATCACCGCCTATCGGGACGACATCTCGGCTATGGAAACGGGCCACATGGTCAAGAAAACGAGGATCGATTTCCCGCCGGCTAAAAAGGACGTTTTGCTCGTCGACGACGTCCTCTTCACGGGCCGGACTATCCGGGCCGCCATGGAGGGCCTCTTCAAGATGGGACGGCCGCAGACCGTCCAGCTCCTCATTCTCATCGATCGCGGCCACCGGGAGCTCCCGATCCGCGCGGACTACGTCGGCAAGGTCCTGCCCACGTCGAGACGGGAGATCGTCCAGGTCCATCTCAGGGAAGTGGACGACGCGGACGAGGTCCTGATCACGGAGCCCAAGAAGCTGAGCAAATGAGGGGCCTGGCATGGATCTGCTGATCAGGAACGGCAGGGTCGTTGACCCGGCGTCCGGGACGGACGGCGGGCTGGACGTCTTGATCGTCGACGGCAGGATCGCCGACGTCCGGGCCGGGATCAGGGCCGAGGCCGCCCGGACGATCGACGCTTCCCGGCTTGTCGTGGCGCCCGGCTTCATCGACATGCACGTTCACCTTCGGGAGCCCGGCTTCGAAGAGAAGGAGACCATCCGGACCGGCTCGCGGGCGGCGGCCCGGGGCGGCTTCACGACCGTCTGCTGCATGCCCAACACCAATCCCGTCAACGACAGCCTCTCCGTCCTGGAGTCCATCAGGGCAGAGGCCCGGAAGAGCGCCGTGGTCAACGTCCTGCCGATCGCGGCCGTCACCCGGGGGCTCAAAGGCGCCGAGCTGACCGATATGGCCGCCCTGGTCCGGGCCGGGGCCGTCGCTTTTTCTGATGACGGCCGGCCCATCGGGGACGCCCTCATCTTGCGCCGCGCCCTCGAAGCCTCCCGTTCGCTGGGCACTCTCGTCATCGATCACTGCGAGGACAAGGGCCTGAGCGCGGACGGGAACATGCACGAAGGCCGTTATTCCCGGCTCTGCGGGCTTAAGGGGATCCCGGCTGCCGCCGAGGAGGTCATGGTCGTCCGCGATATCCGTATGGCCGAGATGACCGGCGCTCGCGTCCACATCGCCCACCTCAGCGTCAAGGGCGCCGTCCGGGCAGTCGAGGAGGCCAAGAAGCGGGGCGTCCAGGTCACGGCCGAAGCCACCCCCCACCACCTCCTCCTGACCGATGCCCTGCTCGAGAGGCAGGACACCAACTTCAAGATGAATCCTCCCCTGCGCTCAGCGGAAGACGTCGAAGCCCTCGTCGAGGCCGTGAAGAACGGCGTTATCGACGTGGTCGCCACGGACCACGCGCCCCACACGGTCCAGGACAAGGAAGCGGCCTTCGCCAAGGCCCCCTTCGGCGTCGTCGGACTGGAAACGGCCGTTCCCCTCCTCCTCGACAGATTCGTCCGCGGAAACATCATCTCCCTGCGGAGGTTCATCGAGCTTCTGTCCACGAATCCGGCCCGGCTTCTCCTCCTGACGAACAAGGGGAGGCTCACCGTCGGGGCTGATGCCGACATCACCCTCCTTGACCTCGGCG
>JALHVH010000296.1 GCA_022867105.1 Candidatus Aminicenantota bacterium | reverse complement strand
CGTGGCGTACGTCCCCTTGCCCCAGACCTCATCCGCGGGCAGGAAATCGACCTTGTCGTCCTCGATATAGATATAGGTTGGCGAAGAGGCCTTCCCCTCGACGATCAGGACGTCGTATCCGGCCTTCCTCAGGTGTTCGGCGACCCGGGTCCCTATATTCCCGTCACCGTAGCCGCCCGTGATGGGGGATTTGGCCGCGACCACGGCCTTACCGGTGTTCGGGGCCGGGATGCCGGCGATGGGCCCCAGGGCAACGATGAACTTGTTCTCGGGGCCCAGCGGGTCGATCCCGGGCTTCAGCTCGTCCCAGAGGATCTTGAGGGCGAAGCCCCGTCCGCCGACCCATTTTTTAGCGAATTCCTCGCTGAAGGGCTCCTTTTTGAAGGTCTTCGTGGTCAGGTCGATCCTCAGGATATTGCCGGTCCATCCATACATTTCTGTCTCCGTTCGAAGCCGAATCGGGCTAGAGAAAATTGCATCCTATCGGATAGCATAGAGGTTGGGTTTAGTCAAGCATCTTGCCTAAAAGCGGATTTTTTTCTACAATATATCAAATATCGTTCATTGTACCCCGGGTGACAACGAGACAGGCTGATCACAAGAGAAAAAAGGAACATGGTCGAAGAGAAGCAGGCGTCGGGCGAAGAACTCTCGATCTTCCAGAAGGTCCGCCGGACCCTGATCGGCGGGCCCAAGAACATCAAGGACCCTTCGCTTTTTCACAAGCTGGCCCTCATCCCCATCCTGGCTTGGATCGGGCTGGGGGCCGACGGGCTGTCTTCAGCCGCTTACGGACCCGAGGAAGCCTTTAAGGCCCTTGGCCGACACACCTATCTCGCCATCTTCCTGGCCTTGGCCACGGCCCTGACCGTTTTCATCATTTCGTACGCCTACTCCCGGATCATCGAGTATTTTCCTTCCGGAGGCGGAGGCTACATCGTCGCCACAAAGACCCTTGGCGAAAAAGCGGGGGTTATTTCGGGGTGCGCCCTTCTTGTCGACTATATGCTGACCATCACGGTATCCATCGTCGCCTGCGGGGATGCCATCTTCTCCTTCTTCCCGGCCCAATACCAGGAGTATAAGATCCCGTTCGAGATCCTGGCGATCGTGATGCTGGTCGTCCTGAACCTGCGCGGGATCAAGGAGTCCGTGACCTTTCTGGCCCCGATCTTCCTGACGTTCGTCGTGACCCATCTCTTCATGATCGGCTACGGCGTCTTCTCCCACCTCCCCCAGATCGTGCCCGTCATTCACGGCATCCGCGGCGATTTCAAGCAGGGGGTCGCGACGCTGGGTATGGGCGGGCTGGCGCTCCTGTTTCTGAGGGCGTTCTCCATGGGGGGAGGCACGTACACCGGGATCGAGGCCGTCTCCAACGGGCTCCAGGTCCTCCGCGAGCCGAGGGTCCACAACGGCAAGAGGACCATGCTCTACCTCTCGACGTCGCTGGCCTTCACGGCGGGGGGCATCCTGATCTGCTACCTCCTCCTGAACGTCACTCCCGTCGCCGGGAAAACCCTCAACGCCGTCCTCGCTTCGACCCTTTATAACGGATGGGGATTCGGGCCGCTCCTGGCCCTCATCACGATCTTCTCGGAGGGGGCGCTCCTCCTCGTGGGTGCCCAGGCCGGGTTCATGGATGGGCCGCGGGTCATGGCCAATATGGCCGTCGATTAT
>JALHVH010000295.1 GCA_022867105.1 Candidatus Aminicenantota bacterium | reverse complement strand
TGGACCTTGACCGTCAGGCTCTCCTTTTTCAGCCGGGCGCCCTGGCAAGCCGGGCAGACATCATCCGTAAGCTCCACCCCGCCCCATTCGTTCTCGGTCATTTTGTAGCCGAGACCGTGGCAGGCCGGGCAGGCCCCGTAGGGACTGTTGAAGGAGAAGTTCCTGGGTTCGAGCTCGGACAGGCTGATCCCGCAGTCCGGGCACAGCAGTCTCAGGGAGAAATAGGCCTCCCGGCCGGACGCATTAAGGATGAGGACTTCGCCCCCGGAGACTTCGACCGCCTTCGCCACGGCCTCTTTCAACCTCATCCGGGAAGTCTGAGAAACCCGGATCTCGTCCACGAGGACCTCGATCGTGTGGGCGCGCGTCTTTTCCAGAGGGATCGGCTCGTCCAGCTCCCGGAAGGTTCCGTTAACCCGAGCGCGAAGAAAACCCTTTTTCCTCAGCCTCTCGAACAGGCGGTGGTATTCCCCCTTGCGGCCCTTGATCATGGGTGCCAGGACCTTCACCGTCTGGCCGGGAAAAGAGGACCGGACCCGCTCGAGGATCTGGTCGGGAGTCTGTGTCCTCACCTCTTTTCCGCAGTTCGGGCAATGGGGCGTTCCCGCCCGGGCGTAGAGCAGGCGGACGAGGTCGTAGACCTCGGTGATGGTGCCGACCGTCGAGCGCGGGTTCGTCGAAATGGTCTTCTGGTCGATGGAGATCGACGGGGAGAGGCCCTCGATGGACTCGACCTCCGGTTTTTCCAGCTGTTCGATGAACTGCCGGGCGTAGGTCGAAAGGCATTCGATGTAGCGCCGCTGGCCCTCGGCGAACAGCGTGTCGAAGGCCAGGGACGATTTCCCGGAACCGCTGGGGCCGGTGACCACGACGAGCCGATTCCGCGGCAGCGTGACGTCGATCCTCTTCAAATTGTGCTGGGCCGCCTTCTTGACCCGGATCTCGTTAAGCATAAAATCATTGTACCATGCCTTATTAACGATCCCACTCAACTGTTGGACATTGCCGCCGGAACCCCGATATAATGAGGCCTGAATTGGGAGGCGAAATGTCCCGCGAAGAAGACCTGCTCAAGTGCCTGGAGGCGCTCCAGGAGATGGGCTTGAAGAGCGACTCCATCACGGCCGTCAAGCACATCCCGGCCCAGGAGGCCAGGTTCGAGGACTACCCCGACGATGCGGACCCGGCCGTCGTCAAAGCCTTGAAGGAAAGGGGGTATACGCGCCTTTACTCCCACCAGCGCAGCTCCTGGGAGTCCCTCAAGCAGGGCAAGAACGTGGTCATCGTGACACCCACAGCCTCCGGAAAGACCCTCTGCTACAACCTGCCTGTCCTGGATGCCATCGTGCGCAACCCGTCGAGCCGGGCCATCTACCTCTTCCCGACCAAGGCCCTCTCCCAGGACCAGCGGGCGGAGCTCGACGACATCACGAAGCTCATCTCTTCGGAGGTCCGGATCTTCACCTACGACGGCGACACTCCGCAGGACGCGAGGCGGGCCATCCGGGCCCAGGGGCACATCGTCCTGACCAACCCCGACATGCTCCACAGCGGCATCCTCCCCCACCACACGAAGTGGATCAAGCTCTTCGAGAACCTGAAGTACATCGTCATCGACGAGCTCCACAACTACCGCGGCATCTTCGGCAGCCACCTGGCCAACATCCTGAGGCGGCTCAAGCGGATCGCGAATTTTTACGGCTCCAACCCTCAATTCATCCTGTGTACGGCAACCATCGCCAATCCCGTCGAAGTGGCCGGGAAGATGATCGAGGCCCCGGTGGCTCTCATCGACGACAACGGCGCCCCGCGCGGCGAGAAGTACTTCGTCTTCTACACGCCGCCCATCGTCAACGAGGCCCTGGGCATACGGCGTTCCTACGTCAACGAATCGCGCCGGGTGGCCTCTCTCTTTCTCAGGAACAATCTCCAGACCATCGTCTTCGCCCAAAGCCGCCTGATCACCGAGGTCCTGCTCACCTACCTCAAGCAGGACATCGAGAGGACGATCAAGGACGAGGGCCTTATCCGCGGCTACCGCGGCGGTTACCTGCCCCTCAAGAGGCGGGAGATCGAGAAGGGCCTGCGCGAGGGCAAGATCCTGGGGGTCGTCTCCACGAACGCCCTCGAGTTGGGGATCGACATCGGGACTCTGGACGTCGCCGTCCTGGCCGGATATCCCGGGACCATCGCCTCCACCTGGCAGAGGGCCGGGCGCGCCGGCCGCAAGTCGGGGAAGTCGGCGGCGGTCCTTGTCGCTTCGAGTTCCCCCCTCGACCAGTTCATCGTCCACCACCCGGAATACTTCTTCACCCGGTCGCCGGAGATGGCCCTCATCAACCCGGACAACCTGTCCATCCTGGTCAGCCACATCGAGTGCGGGGCGTTCGAGCTGCCGTTCCAGGAAGAGGAGAGGTTCGGGACGGCCGCGATCGGCGAGATCCTCAAGTTCCTGGAAGAGGAGAAACTCCTCCACCACTCCAAGGACAAATGGTACTGGACGTCGGACGCCTACCCCGCCGACGGGGTCAGCCTGCGGAGCATCAGCTCCGACAATTTCGTCGTCGTGGACACGACAGAGAAGTCCCGGGTCATCGCCGAGGTGGATTTTTCGTCGGCCCTGACAACGCTCCACCCCAAGGCCATCTACATCTGCGAGGGCGAACAGTACTTCGTCGAGAAACTGGACTACGACCAGCGCAAGGCGTATGTCAAGAAGACCGACGTCGACTACTACACGGACGCCATCGACTACACCAAGATCAAGATCCTCGACGTCTTCGGGAAGGCCGAACTCGGGCACTGTCGTGTCTCCCATGGCGAAGTCCACGTGGCCACCCAGGTCGTCGGGTTCAAGAAGATCAAGTTCCACACGATGGAGAACGTCGGGGCCGGAGACCTCAGCCTGCCCCAGAACGAGATGCACACGACGGCCTGGTGGCTGACCGTCCCCTCGGACGTCCTCCAGGCGCTCCCCTACACCCCGGAGCAGCGGGTCAACGGCATCTTCGGGCTGGCCTACCTCCTCCACCACGTCTCGCCGCTGTTCATGATGTGCGACGTCCACGACGTCGGGGTCTCCATCGGCGACAACGCCACGGGCGAATCCCTGCCCCCGCGCGACGCGGCCTCGCGCGTGTCCCAACGGGAAGATTTCCCGATGGTCCCGGAGGAGGACTTCGAGCCCAACATCTTCATCTACGACAATTTCCCCGGCGGGATCGGATTGAGCCCCGCCCTCTTCCTCCTGGAAAAAAGACTCCTGGAGCACGGCCTGAAGACCATCGAGGTCTGCCCCTGCAAGGACGGCTGCCCTTCCTGCGTCGGCCCGACCAAGGAAAGCGGGAAGCTGGCCAAGCAGGTCGCCCGGGATATCCTGAAAAAACTTCTTTGATGAGACGGCCGAATTATCCCAAGCCGGTTCTTGCCCTGAATCACTTAATACGAACGCAATAAAAAAAGTACCAATGTATGAACGGTGCTGAATGCCGTCCTCACTCCCCCGGCCCCCGGGGAACCAGTCCCGTCGGTTCCCCCCGTCGCACCTCTGTCGGCGACGCGGACGATTTCAGAGCCCCCCTCCGATTATCGGAGGGGGTAGGGGGTGGCAAGAAATATGAACAGAGTCTTGGGCGCGTCGCCGAGATAGCCTTCATAGGACTCGGGTCCCCCCCTCCGCTACGGGGGCTTGAGGACGGCATTCAGCGCCGTTCATACGGGGGGCGGGGGAGTGAGGGCGGCATCAGGCCGCTTAAAGTCAGATGTCAAACTATTTAATGCG
>JALHVH010000294.1 GCA_022867105.1 Candidatus Aminicenantota bacterium | reverse complement strand
TTTCATTGGGGGGAGGCGACGACCGCCGTCAGGCGATTAAGGAGCCGCCTGGAATATCGAAAGAGCCAGCTCCTCTTTTACCGCAAACACAATTCCCGCGTTTCCCTGGCCCTCCTCAGGCTCTACCTGAAGCTCGATTTCGCCGCGCTTTCCTTGAGCGGGGCTTTTCGGAAAGAACCGGGGGACTTGCGCCGGGAATATCGGGACCTCCTCGCGGCCCCGGCACGGAACGAACATGAGTAGGATCAAGGTCCTGGAAATGATCGACCGGCCCTTCCTGGGCGGAGGGCAGATCACCCTTCTCTCGCTGGCCAAGGGCCTCGACAAGGAAAAGTTCGAAGTCCTGGCCGCATCAGGGGGGGGAGGCCCCCTTGCGGATGAGCTCGGGAAGCTTGGCGTTCCGCACATCCCCATCGATATCCGGAAGTCGTCGGGTCCCTGGGCCGCAGGCAGGATCGCCGCGGCGCTCGGAGGGCTGGGTGTTGATATCCTCCACACCCATGGCGGGGTCGCCGGTCTTTACGGCCGCCTGGCCGCGAAAAAGGCCGGTATTCCGGCGGTCGTCCATACGCTCCACGGCATCCATTATCTTCATTACCGGAACCCCCTGCTGAAACGGGCGTCTATCGTCCTTGAGCGCCGGCTTTCCAGGTCCACGGACGCCGTCATCTTCGTCTCCCAGGCGGACCTGCAGAAGGGGATGAACCTGCGGCTGGCGCCGGCCGGAAAGGCCCGGCTGATCCGGAACGGCATCGATCCGGCCGGAGGGATCCCGGGCTTCGATGGCGCGGCCAAGAAAAACGAGCTCGGGTCGGCCGGGAGACCTCTTGTCGTCGCGGTTTCACGCCTCCACAGGCAAAAGGGATTGAAGTACCTCCTCCGGGCGGTTCCGCTCATCCGTGAGGAGGTCCCGGCCGTGAAGGTCGTGATCGCCGGGGGCGGGCCCCTGGAGTCGAAACTGGCTTCCGCGGTGAGGAGGCTCCGAATCGGGGAAAGCGCCGCGCTCCTCGGCGAAAGGAAAGACGCCCGCGAAGTGATGGCCGCTGCCGACGTCTTCGTCCTGCCTTCGCTTTGGGAGGGCCTGCCCTATGTCCTCGTAGAGGCCGCGGCGCTCGGCAAGCCCATCGTCGCGACCGATATCGACGGGGTGCGGGAGGTCATCCGGAGCGGCGAGACGGGGGTCCTCGTCCCGCCCCGCGACCCCGGACAGCTGGCCGCGGCCCTTATTCTGCTTCTTAGGGACCGGGACCTGGCCGGCAAGCTGGGTGAACGGGCGAGGCGGGACATCCCGCCCGCCTTCTCCTTGGAGCGCATGGTCCGCGAGACCGAAGCCCTCTACCTGGATGTCTTCCGGAATGCCGGTTGAGCGGCGACTCCTGTTTAAGATATAATCATTGCCGATGGAAAACATGAAAGTCGCCCTTGTCCATGACTGGCTGACCGGGCAGAGAGGCGGTGAAAAGGTCCTGGAAGTCCTGGCCGAAGTCTTCCCCAAGGCTCCGATCTATACCCTCTTCCACTTCAAGGGCAGCCAGCGCGAGGACATCGAAAGGCGCGTCATCAGGACGAGTTTCCTCCAGGGCATGCCATTCCTCAGGAATAAGTACCGCTTCTATCTTCCTCTCTTTCCCATGGCCGTGGAAATGTTCGACCTCCAGGCTTATGACCTCGTCGTCTCCACCTCCCATTGCGTGGCGAAAGGTGTCATCCCGCGTCCGGACGCTCTCCACGTTTGCTACATCCATTCTCCCATGCGCTACGCTTGGAACCTGTATTTCTCTTACTTTTCGCCGGCCCGGCTTTCCCCCTTATCCCGGTTCCTCATCCCGCCCGTCGTCCACGGCCTTCGGACATGGGACGCCGCGAGCTCGGCCCGTGTCGACCATTTCGTCGCCAATTCGGCCAACGTCGCCCGCAGGGTCGAGCGATATTATCGGCGGAAGGCCGACGTCATCCATCCACCGGCGGACACGGACTTCTTTACACCGGACGAGTCCGCGCCGACAGGCGATTACTTTCTGATCGTCTCGGCGCTCGTCCCTTACAAGCGGATCGACCTGGCCGTCGAGGCGTTCAACGGGACGGGCGCTCCCCTGAAAATCGTCGGCACCGGCCCTGAATACAAGGCCCTCAAGAGGCGCGCCCGGCCGAACATCGAATTCAAGGGTTCGGTGGGCTCCGAGGACCTCCGGCATCTCTACCGGGGGGCGAAAGCATTCATCGTGCCCGGCGAGGAGGATTTTGGCATCGCCGCCATCGAAGCCCAGGCGTGCGGGACGCCTGTTATCGCCTACGACAGGGGAGGCTCCCGGGAGGCCGTCGTCCCGGGAAAGACCGGCCTTCTTTTCGAGGAACCTTCGGCCACGGGCCTCTTGGGCGCCCTTGACAAATTCCGGGCCTTCGAATGTAATAGGGCCGCCGTAAGATCGAATGCCATGGGTTTTTCCCGGAAGAATTTCAAGGAACGGATCTCCGCCTACCTCGGGCAAAAATGGACCGAGCATGGGGGCCCGGCATGATGGCGGAAAAACGGCTCAGGCTCATGGGGCTCTTCATCCTGAGCGACAGCCTGGCGATCCTCGTTTCCTATTTCTATTCCTATCTCTTCCGTTTCTACGCCTATATCGTCCCGGTCGATCCGGCCCGGGGGATCCCTCCTCTTCGGTCCTATATTGCCGTCTTTCCCCTATTTCTGGCCGTCCATCTCGGCGTCTTCTATCTCCAGGGGTTCTACAAGAGTAAGCTCCGCCGAGCCAGGATCGACGACTTCCTCTACGTCACCCTTAACGCCTTTTTAACCATCCTCGTCTCGTTTTCCATCCTGAACTACCTCTACAATTACAGCCAGGGGCAGGCGCCCATCTACCGGATGACCTTTAAACTCTCGCACGGCTTCCTGGCCGTCTATTTCGTGAGTGTCCTCTTTGTGATCTTGATCTTCCGGAACCAGATCTATTTCTTCATGAAAAGGCGCTACTCCCGGGGCCTGAACCTGACCAATGTCGTCATCATCGGGGCGGGCGAAATGGGGAAGATGATCGCCCAGAAGCTTCAGACTTTCAAAGACCTCGGCTTCCGGGTCCAGGGCTTCCTGGATGATGAGAGGAGAGCGGGGGAGACGATCGATGTTGACGGCGGCGTCAAGGTCCTCGGCCCGCTGGCTGAGCTCGGCGCCGTGGTTGAGGAATACGGCATTTCCGAGGTTTACGTGGCCCTGGACTTCGAGCGTTATTCCAAGATCCTCGAAACGTTCCAGGTCGTGACCAAGTATCCCGTCAATGTCCGGCTCGTCCCGGACCTGTTCCAGCTCCTGACCCTCAGGGCGAACATCCAGGACCTCGACGGATTCCCCGTGATCACGATCGACGACGTTCCCCTCAAGGGGGGCCGGCAGCTCGTCAAGAGGGCGACCGACACCGTCGTTTCGGCCCTGCTCCTCATCCTGCTGTCCCCGGTGATACTCATCGTCGCCCTCCTCATCAAGCTCACTTCGAGGGGGCCGGTCTTCTACCACCAGGAGCGCGTCGGGTTGGACGGTCGGAGCTTCGTCATCCACAAGTTCCGGACCATGGTCTGCGACGCCGAAAAGGAGTCGGGCCCGGTCATGTCTGAACGCGACGATCCGCGCATCACGAGGCTCGGCAGGTTCCTCAGGAAATACAGCATCGACGAGGTTCCTCAGCTCGTCAATGTCCTCCTGGGCCATATGAGCCTGATCGGGCCGCGCCCCGAGAGGCCGTCCTTCGTCCTGGACTTCCGGGAGAAGATTCCGAAATACATGCTCCGCCACAAGGTCAAATCGGGGATCACCGGCTGGGCCCAGGTCCACAATCTGAGGCAGGACACGTCGATCGAAAAGCGGCTGGAATACGACTTCTATTACATTCAGAACTGGTCCTTCGGCCTCGACATCAAGATCCTGTGGATGACCTTGAGAAAAGGCTTCATCGACAAGAACATGTAATCAATATCTTGCACGGGATGGCCTGAAGCCGCCCTCACTCCCCCGGCCCCCGGGGAACCAGTCCCGTCGGTTCCCCCCGTCAAAAAAGCCGACGGGTCCCCCCTCCGCTACGGGGGCTTGAGGACGGCATTCAGGCCGTCCCGTCCAAGCCCCCAACCCACACTAAATGTAAGAGAACCAAAAAAGTTAAACGTTAAGAGCTGACCCCTTATTTTTCATGGGGAACAACGATTCGGAAAGCTTTGCAGGCGTATTGGACCCCGGAGAGGACCGTGGCGGCCAGGGTCGCATCGTAGAGCCAGGAGAGGATGGACGACGTCTTTCCCATGGTGTTGAAGATCAGGACGACGAGAACGGTCAAGACCTGGCAGACCGTGCTGACCTTTCCCAGGAGCGTCGGATAAAAGGCCTTTTGCCCCTTCAAGCGCATGAGGAGAAGGGCTGCGACGGCGATGAGGACGTCGCGGCCGATCACGATGAAGACGACCCGGAAGGGGATGGCATTGGGCTTGCTGACTGCGGGCAGGCCGAGGAGGACGAAGGCGGTGGTCAGGAGGATCTTGTCCGCGGCCGGATCGAGCCACAGCCCCAGCCTCGACTTCTGGTGCCAGAGTCTGGCCGCCAGGCCGTCCAGGACGTCGGTCAACCCGGCCAGGAGGAAGACCATGAAGGCCTCGACGGGTTTCTGCTTGAGCATCATCCAGAGAAAGACGGGGACGAGGAGGATCCGGGAAAGGGTCAGGAGGTTGGGTAGGGTGCGGAGCTCTCTCGTCATCGTTTCTCTTTCCCCTTATTTCATGAGCGCCAGGATGATATCTAGGATCCTGACGGCTTCCTGCCCTTGGACCACGGCGTCCGGCTGGAACGTCCTCTTGGGGGTGAGATCCATGATCTGGTAGGCGACGATCTGGGTGATCGGCGCGTAAAAATAATTTTCCGGAGGGACATCGGAGATACGGACCATCTCTGCGGCCATCTGCGGACTGAACTTGAATCCCCTGTTCTTCAGGAT
The DNA here is from genome assembly GCA_022867105.1 of Candidatus Aminicenantota bacterium. Lineage (GTDB taxonomy): Bacteria > Acidobacteriota > Aminicenantia > Aminicenantales > Saccharicenantaceae > JALHVH01. The sequence continues at coordinate 1,895 of JALHVH010000294.1, read as the reverse complement.
GTTGATCAGCCGCACCAGGGTCTCGGCCAGTTCCGCCCGGTTGACGGTTTTCCTGGGCAGGAACGTGTGGTTCTCGTAGGATTCCAGAATGTTCAGGGCCGTGACCTTCAGGATGGGCTTGGCGGCCCAGGACGTCGAGATGTCGATGAGGATGGGCGGCTTTGCATCGGGGTCGTTGAGGACCTCCTTGAACTTCACCGCGATCAGGGCCGCCAGGTCTTCCCTTGTGACGGCCTCCGACTTGGGTATGTCATTGTAGAGGCTCGGAAGCTCGTAGATCCCGAGCCTGTTCTTCAAGTCCTCGATCCGGCCCCGGGCCTCCTTGTCCTGTGGGGCCATCTCGACCAGCTGTTCATAGACGTCCAGGCTCAGGCCGAACTGCTCCGATTCGTAGAGGGCCCCAGCGTATTCCCGGAGGACCGCCTTGTTCTTCGGGTCGCCGGCGCTCGCGGCTTTGTAATGGAGGACGGCGCCAGGCATGTTCTTTTCCCCCTTGTAGATGCGGGCCAGGCTGAGGTGGGCCTCGACGGATTCCGGGGAGTAGAAAAGGGCCGTGAGGAAGCCTTTTTTGCCGGCTTCGGCGTATCCGGCCGCAAAGGCCCTTTTCGCTTCGGCCAGCAGATCTTCCGTCTTTTTCTCACGCAAGGCCTCGAACCGGGGCTTGACCCAGGAATGGCCCGGGTCCCTCTTCAGGACCTCACGGTAATCGGAAAACACCTGGTCTTCCAGACCTCTGGCCTGGTCGATCTGGGCCAATCCCAGGTAAGCGGGGATGAGGTCGGGGCTGAGCTTCAGGGCCTCTTTGAAGCTCGACTCCGCCGCCGTCAGGTCCTGCGCCTGGAAGTGAATGAAGCCCAGGCCGAGGTGGTAAACCGGACTGCCGGGGCCGAGACGCAAGAGCGACTTCCCGGCCCTGCCGCTGTCGCCCTCCTTCAGGTCTTTCCAGGCCTCGTCGGCGGCGATCCGCTGCTCAAGTGACATGGATGTCGTAACGGATAGGGGCAGGTCCTCGATATAGAACGAAGGGGGCTGCGGCTGGAAGGTGGCGCAGGCCCATGGCAGGGACACGAGGAAAAGGATGAGAAGCCACTTCTTCACCATCGGTCTTCTCCTTTTTGCAGAAATGGCAGGTAGCTGACAATGACCGCCGGGTCGGCCATGATCTTGAACTCCAGGCCCTCGTCCCGTTCCCTTCTTTTCAGGATGATGGAACGCTGAGGGAGGGAGCGGGTCATTTCTTCGCGGTCCCTGGGGATTAGAAGGGTGAACGGGCGGTAGTCCCGGAAAAGGATCTCCCGGAGCTTCTCCATCAGGTCCGGGATCCCCTCCCCGGTCAAGGCCGAGATGTAGAGGGTCCGGCCCTCCGGGGCCCCGTTCCTTCGGAGGAGGTCCTCACGCTCGACTTCCGGCAGCAGGTCGATCTTGTTGAAGATCTTGAGGATGGGAACGTCGGCGACGCCGATCTTGGCCAGAACGGTCTCTACGGCCCGGGCCTGTTCTTGGGAATAGGGACTGGTCGCGTCAATGATGTGGCAGACGGCATCCGCAACCCGGACCTCTTCCAACGTGGCCTGGAAGGAGGTCACGAGTTCCAAAGGCAGTCTCTTGATGAACCCGACGGTGTCCGAAAGAAAAAAGTGAAGGCTGTCCGGGTAGGAGACGCGACGCAGGACGGGATCCAGAGTGGCGAAGAGGTTGGGCGAGGTGAACCGCCGCTCCCGTGCCAGGCTGTTGAACAGGGTGGATTTCCCGGCGCTCGTATATCCGACCAGGGAGACCGTCGGCACGGGGCTCTTCCGGCGGCTTTCCCTCTGGCCTGCCCGCCTCTCTTGGATACCCGCAATGTCCCTCTTGACCCTGGTGATCCTGTCCGTGATCTTTCGACGGTCCGCTTC
>JALHVH010000293.1 GCA_022867105.1 Candidatus Aminicenantota bacterium | reverse complement strand
GCCCCGTGGAAGTCGACGACGAGACGCCTCTTGGCCGCGGCCTCGGCACACCGCCAGTAGAACCCGACCATCTTCTGGTCGTCCCGGTCCATGAAGTCCACCTTGATGCCCTTGACCCCCCACTTGGCGAACTGGTCCAAGACCCGGTCCATCTGCTTGTCCAGAGTATACCAGACGCACCAGAGGACGATCCCGACGTTCTTGCCCCGGGCGTGGGCCAGGAGGTCCGTCATGTCGATCCCCGGGTTGATCTTGAAGAGGTCGTCCGGGGCAGACCAGCCTTCGTCAAGGATGATATATTCGATCCCGTTCGCAGAGGCGAAATCGATATAGCGTTTGTAGGTGTCCGTGTTGATCCCCGACTTGAAACCGACGCCAAAGATGTTGTTCGCGTTCCACCAGTCCCAGGCGGCCTTCCCGGGCTTGATCCAGGAAGGGTCCTTGATCCTCGAAGGTGCGGCCAGCCTGTAAACAATGTCGTTCTCGATGAGCCGGCCGTCGGTCGGGGCGATCGCCAGGACGCGCCAGGGATAATTCCGTTTCCCCTTTGTCATGGCGATGTAGTCCGCCGCCCTAATGACCTCAAGCTCGCGGTCGCTCTTCTCCATGAGTTTTTCTTCCAGAGGAAAAGGAGCGAACGTTCCCGTAAGCATCGGCACGCCCTTATCGTTGCCCGTGAGGAACATCCCGGGGTAATCCTCGAGATCGGCCTCCGTAACGGCGACCTTGGGACCCCCGGGGATGTCCACAAGGACGGGCGCGAAACCGAACCGCTGCGAGCCGATCTCGGCGAGAGGCAGGTAGGTGTAGTTGCTCTCGAAGGAGGTGTGCAGGCTCTTGGTGAACGGAAACCAGACCGAATGGTTTTTGGGAAAAAGGAAGGTCGCTTCCTCGGAATTGATCTTGATATCCCTTAGGTAGCCGGTAAAGAACCTGTAGGCTACCGCGTCGTCATACGCCCGGAAGACGAGCCCGTAATTCCCCCTGAAGTGCAGAGTGATCTCGTTCCACCGGTCAGGAATGACGGCCCGTTTTTCTTTCACGGGAGGGAGTATCTTTTTGTCCGTGCTTATTTGCTCGATGAACTCGACCTTGAGGAGGCCTTGGCCCAGGACCACGTTGTCATTGATGGTCATGGAGATGGCCGAGGGGTCGAGAAGTTTCTGAGAATCCCAGATGACGGAATAGAGGACCCTATTGGTGACGGATACGGCCACTTCGATCCTCTTGTCGGGAGAATATAAGGTGTAGACCTTGGCCTGAAGCAGGCTTCCCGTGAGAACGAGAAAAGCCATGCCCGGGATAACGATGAGCGAACGCTTCCCGATCATTTTCGTCTCCTTGCAGGGCGCGGGATCCGTTCGAGAACCCGGCGGACCAGCCGATCTCCCGGATTTCCCCGGACATCAGGTGCTCTTTTATTCATGGCTACGCGCTCTCGCTCTTCTCGAAGAAATAAGCGCCCAGAAAGACCATGACCAGGGAGATCGCGGTCATGAGGAGGAGGTCAAAACCTATGGGGAACGTGGAGACGCCGATCAGGGCGCCCCTGAGGCCGTCCAGGCCATAGGTCAGCGGATCGATATACGTCAGAACGCGGATGTAGACCGGGAGGTTCCCGAGAGGGTAAAGAGCGCCCGACAGGAAGAATATGGGAAAGATGACGAAGTTCATGATGATGCCGAAGCCCTGCATGTCCTTCATCCGGGAGGCAAAGATGAGCCCGAGGCCGAGGAAGGCCGTTGAGATAAGGACCATGAAGACGAAAGCCAGGACGAGAGGAACGATCCCTCTGGGCCTGAAACCCCCGACCATGGAGATGCAGAGGATCAACACCCCTTGGCCCAGGGCCGTCGTCGTCCCGCCCGCGATCCGGCCCAGGACGATCGAGACGCGGGAGACAGGCGCGACCATGATCTCCTTGAGGAACCCGAACTCCTTGTCCCAGAGCACGGACAACCCCCCCATGGTGGAAGAAAAGAGCAATGACATCCCGATGATGCCCGGGACCAGGAACCGGATGTATTGGACGCCTCCGGACATGCCGGGAACGGCCATCCGGTTGAACCCGAGGCCCAGGAACGCCAGGAAGAAGAGCGGCATGGCCAGGGCCCCGATGATACGTGATTTCGCCCGCATGACACGTTTCATTTCCCGGAGCCAGAGGACGTAGATCGCGGTTGCGCTGATCGCCATCGTCATCTCCTGCCGTGTCCCCTCATCGGGGGCCCGGACCGGCCGTTCGGACCCGCGTTCTCCTCCCGGATCGTCCGCCCGGTAAAATGGAGGAAGACGTCCTCGAGGCTCGGTTTCCGGAGATGGACGCAGTTCACCATGATGCCGAGCCCCTGGGCCGTCTGGATAAGCTCGGGGATCCGCCTTTCCCCTTTTTCCATGGTCAGGCTGAAGACGTCCTCATGGAGCTTGATCTTCTTGATCCAGTCCACCCCCCGGAGCGCCTCCTCGAGGGCGGCCGTGTTCCCTTCGACCTCGAGGGAGACGACATCGCCGCCGAGCAGGTCCTTGAGCTTCGCGGGCGTGTCCAAGGCGACGAACTTGCCATGGTCCATGATAGCCACCCGCCCGCAAAGATAATCGGCCTCTTCCATGTAATGGGTCGTGAGGATAATGGTTACGGCGGCTTCACAATTGAGCTTCCGGATATAGTCCCAGATGTGACGGCGGGTCTGGGCGTCGAGGCCCAGGGTCGGCTCGTCCAGGAACAGGACCTTCGGTCTGTGGACGAGGCCCCGGGCGATCTCAAGGCGTCTCTTCATGCCGCCCGAGTACTTCTCGACGAGCGTCGAGGCCCTATCCTCAAGCTCGACCAGGCGGAGGACCTCGCCGATCCGCGCCCGGCGCTCGGCCTTTCCCATGCCATACATCATGGCGTGGAACTCAAGGTTCTCCCGGCCGGTAAGCTTGCCGTCCAGGGCGGGTTCTTGGAAGACGACACCGATACTCTTGCGGACGCAGTCGCGGGCTTTCGCGACGTCGTAGCCGGCGACCCGGGCCGACCCGGAAGTCGTCTTTAGGAGAGTTGAAAGCAGGTTGATGGTCGTCGTCTTGCCCGCGCCGTTGGGCCCAAGGAGGCCGAAAAGCTCCCCGGTCCCGACATCGAAGGACAGATCGTCCACGGCCGTGAACCCGTCGAATTTCTTCGTCAGCTTGTCGACCTTGATCGCGTCCATCGTGCGCTCTTTTGGCTATTGTACTTGCGTGCGCGTTGTTTGACAACATGAATAAGGAGAATTATGCTGATCTTCTGAAAGACAGGGATAAGAAATTCGTTTTCCCGTTGCGTGTTGAACGGTCGTGACGCCGGAATCAGCCCTTTTTCTTCAGCTCGAGATGGAACCAGCCCTTCTCGCCTTTCTGGGCGACGACGTCAAATCCCGCCGCCGTGGCCAATTCGACGAAATGGGCACCCTCCTGTTCCTCGATGAGCTTCACACCGTATCCCGTGTTGATGTCCGCCTTGGAACGTATTTACTTGGCCTCTTCAAGCTGATATGATGAAGGGCGCGCGGTCCCATGGTCAATTATATTATGCTCTACAAGATACGGAAGGCCGTCAAGAAGATCATCAAGGATAAGATCGAGGACGAGGAGCTGGCCACGACCCCGAAATCCTGCATCGGCTGCCTGGCCGACGACCTCAGCTGGGAGATCTATTATCTGATCAAAGACAAAGACAAAGAATAGGCGAGAAACGATTCAGCCCTTCCGGCTTCTGATCTTTTCTTTGAGCGCTTCCCACCACTCGATGCGCTTGCGGACCTCCTTCTCGAAACCCAGGGTCCCCGGCTCATAATACTTTCGGCCCTTGAGCCTCTCCGGGAACGTTTCCATGTCCGTGGTCGAGGAAGTGCTGTCGTGGGCGTATTGATAATCCTTGCCGTAGCCGATCTCCTTCATGAGGGGCGTCACGGCGTTTCGGATGTGGAGGGGCACGGGCTCGTGCGGACTCATCTCCACGTCCTTTGTCACCGCCTGGAAAGCGGCATAGACCCGGTTGCTCTTCGGAGCGGAAGCGAGGTATACGACCGCCTCAGCCAGGGCCAGCTCGCCCTCGGGCGTTCCCAGGAAATCGTAAGCTTCCTTGGCGTGAAGGGTGATGGCCAAAGCCTGGGGATCGGCCAGACCGACGTCTTCGGATGCGAAACGGACCAGCCTCCGGGCGATGTAGAGGGGTTCCTCTCCCGAGGCCAGCATACGAATCAGCCAATAGAGCGACGCATCCACGTCGCTGTTACGAAGGCTCTTGTGGAGGGCCGAGATCAGATTGAAGTGCTCCTCCCCTGTCTTATCGTAGAGGAGAACGCGCTTCTGAAGCGCCTCCTGGACGTTCTCGGCGGTGATGAGGCCTTTTTTGGCCAGGTTCGAAACGATCTCCAGGCTGTTCAGGGCGCGCCGGGCATCGCCGTTGGCGTAATTGATGATCATCTCGAGGGCGCCCTCGTCAATCCGGAGCTTCATCTTCCCTAATCCTGAGGACTCGTCAGCGAGCGCGTCGTTCACAATCTTCGTCAAGGCTTCAGCGGTCAGCGGTTTCAAGACCAGGACCTTCGTCCTTGACAGCAGAGGCGCGATGACCTCGAAGGACGGGTTCTCCGTGGTCGATCCAAAGAGAATGACATCACCCCTTTCCACGTAAGGCAGGAACGCTCCTTGCTGGGCCTTGTTGAAGCGGTGGATCTCGTCCACGAAGAGGACCATGGGCTTGCCGAACATCTTCCTCTGCTTCTCGGCCTT
>JALHVH010000292.1 GCA_022867105.1 Candidatus Aminicenantota bacterium | reverse complement strand
GAAGAAGCCCGCGGCCTGGTCAAGGATCTCGGTCATTCGGTCACGCTTCCTTTCAGACGGAACGTCAAGGGGAAAATATAACAGCCGTCGCCGGAGTGTCAACCTGAATTTCCCGGTTCGGATCGCGGCTCGGAATTTCTTCGACAAATGAGGACGTCCGGGGCGCTCTTGCTTTATTCCGTTAGGTTTTGGTCTAATAGGGGCCAAGGCGGCAGGATCATGAAAGAGAATCCGTTCCTGGGCATGGTCAATCTGGAACGCTGGGAGAGTCCGATCCGGAAAGCGCTCTACGGCATTAAAAAACGAAGGGTCCTGGAACGCATCGTTGCCGGGGATTGGACGGTTTGGAAGGAAGAGGACCTCGGCATCTCCAATCGGCTCGGCTGGCTCGATCCCCTACCCCGGGCCTTCGAGGCGCTCCCTGCCATCCATGAGTTCGTCAGAGACGTCAGGAGGGATGGGCTCACGCGCGTCCTCCTCCTGGGAATGGGGGGCTCGAGCCTCGCCCCGGAGGTCTTCAACCGCGTATTTCGGACCCGGAAGGGGTTCCCGGCGCTCGGCATCCTGGACACGACCTCCCCGGACGCCGTGGCGCGCACGGGACGGACTCTCGACCCGGCGAAAACCCTGTTCCTGGTCTCCTCGAAATCCGGGACCACGGCCGAAACGACGTCCCTGTTCAATTATTTTTATGCCCGGGTGCGCGACCGGCTGGGGACCGTACGGGCGGGGTCGCGTTTTGCCGCGATCACGGACCCCGGAACCCCCCTCGAAGCGCTAGCCCGGCGTCTCGGCTTCCGGCGCGTGTTCTCCGGCGACCCGACCGTCGGCGGGCGATTCTCCGCCCTGACCGTTTTCGGCCTCGTCCCGGCCGCCCTCAAGGGGATCGATATCGGCAGGGTCCTGGCCGGAAGCGAAGGGACCATCCGGGCATGCCTGTCAGAAAACCCGGAAGCGAATCCGGCGGCTTTCCTTGGGACCGTTCTGGGGGTCCTGGCCGGCCGCGGCATCGATAAGGCGACCTTTCTCGTGTCCCCGAGAGTCCGGAGCCTCTCCGCCTGGCTTGAACAGTTGATCGCCGAGAGCACGGGGAAGGAAGGCCGGGGGATCCTCCCGGTCCCCGAGAGATCCCCCGCGGAGCCGCGATCCTACGACCGGGACCGTCTTTTCATTCACATCCGGTGCGGAGAGGACGGGAGCCTGGACGCGGGCGTCAGGAAGCTCCGGAAGGCCGGGTTCCCGATCCTGATTCTTGCCATGCAAGACGCCGCTTCCCTGCCGGGCTATTTCTATCTTTGGGAGATGGCAACGGCCGTGGCGGGACATGTCCTCGGCATCAACCCTTTCGACCAGCCCGATGTCGAATCGGCCAAGAAAAAGACGAAAGAGGTCCTGAGCGCGGAAGAACATGGCGTGGGAATCGGGAGAGACGATCCGGGAAAAAACCTGGGGGACTTTCTGACCGGGACCCGCGAGGGGAACTACATCGCCATCCAAGCCTTCCTCGATCCCGCTCCCGCGACCGGGCGCGCCCTCGACAGACTCAAGGACAGGATCCGGGAAAGGACCGGGCTTCCCGTGACCCTCGGCTTCGGGCCGAGGTACCTCCATTCCACGGGACAGCTCCATAAGGGCGACGCGGGCCGGGGGCTCTTCATCCAGCTGACCTCGGAGGCGAGAACCGACGTCCCCATCCCGGAGGTTGACGGGGTCCGTCCGGCGAGTTCCTTCGGCGCGCTCTTGTCAGCCCAGGCCCGAGGGGACCGGATGGCCCTCAGGGAAAGAGGCCGCCGGGTCATCCGCATCGATCTGGGAAAAGACTTGCGGACCGGCCTGAGCCGGCTCCTCCGCGATTAGCGTTTGGGGGCAAAATCCCCGGACAGCCATGGACCCTGGAACTTAGTACAATCCGCAGAAAACGATGTCGGCGTGGAAGAGTTCCCGGCTCTTGGTCCGGACCTTCTTGTCCACGGTGTCCTTGATGTCGAGATAGAACCAGAACTTGTCGAAGAGCCTCAGCTTGTTCAGGTAGTAATTGGCGTAGTCCGTGAACTTGTCGATGATGATCTTCCCGACTTCCTTGTTCTTTTCATCGGTCAGGAGGATGGTCGCGGGGGTGGTGTCTTTCTGGATCCTTCCGTAAACCCTGACCTTGCCCTTGCCTTCCCATTCCTCGTTCTTGAGGGCGCTCGAGATCTTCAGCTCCTGGAAGGCCTCCCTGGCCGCGGGGTCCAGGTAGTCGTCCAGGACCAGGTCCTGGATCCGGGTGAAGACGTTCCTGTACGAACCGGAAGCGTCCTTCATCTCGATGCTGTCGGCGCGGAAGATCGAGGGCTTGTCAGAAAGCAGCTCGCCCTTCAACTTGATGTCCTTGCCCGTAAGCTTGGACGCGTCGCCGGACTCGATCTGTCCCTGGACGGCGATGTCGAAGCCCTGGGCGCTCGGAAGATAGAAATACTTGCCGAGGCCGATCTTGACGGTCCCCTCGAATTCGGTGGCGGCTTTCGCCGGGGCGGCCTGCTCTTCGCCGGCTTTGGCGGCCTCGATCTTCTCCTGGCCGAACATCCCGCCGGCCATCAGGAAGACGACGCTCAGGATCAAACTGAAGATTCCTATGATCTTTTTCTTCGAATCCATAGCTCTAACCTCCATGTGGTCTTTAGCCTGTCTTTATACCACTAGCGCCGGAAAAAGTAAAGAAAAAATTGAGGGACCGCGGGCCTACTTTTTCCTGACGCTTCCCGACTTCGAGGAGGACGAAGAGGAGGAAGAACGGGAGCTGGAGCTGTGGGAAGAGCTCGACTTGCTGGATGAACTCGAGGTCCGGGAGGAGCTGGAGCTGTGGGAAGGGGCGGAATAGGACCGGGACGGAGCCGAATACGTGCTGCCATAGGAGGAAGAGCGGTAAGGACTGGAAGAGGAGCCTCCATAGGAATAGGACCGGGACGGCGCGGAATAAGAGCGTCCGTAAGACGGGGAATAGCTCGGGCTGGAATCCCTGGAGGAGGAGGGCCCGGAGATCCTAGGCGCCGAATAGGACCTGGAGGAAGAATAAGAACCTGAAGGGGTGGACCGGGACGGCGCCGAATACGTGCTGCCATAGGAAGAAGAACGGGGCGGGCTGGAAATGGAGCCGCTGGGGGGATAGGACCGAGAGGGCGCGGAATAAGAGCGTCCGGTGGACGGGGAATAGCTCGGGGCGGAATCCCTGGAGGGGTAGGACCGGGAGGAAGAATATTCTTTGACCGCGCTTTGCCGCGTCTCATCATTACGGATCCGTGAAGGGTATCCGTTTCCCGCGCCTGAGGTTTCGCCGCTGCGAATGGATGTGCCGGTCCCGTAGGTTGATCGCGGGGATGAGCTTGGTGTGGTGCGGATACGGTCGTATGAGGAAGAGCTTGGATAGGTCCTCACGGTCGATCCGGACAGGGGGCTCCGGAGGGACGGACCGGATAGGGCTCCCCTATTGGCGAGCGAAGAATTGCTTCCGTAGCTCCGGATGACAGGGGAGCCGGAGCTGTTCGGGACCCGCACCGAGCCGGGAGATCGGAGGGCGGAGCTGGCGATGACAGGCCTGACGGCGGGCTGTTCGGCCCGCAGGTTGATCCTTCCGAGCGCGCTGAGCTGGGAGGCGGCAAGGGCGTGCCGGGAGATCGCGGGCGATTGGAGCTGGTCCCTGCGGACCATGGTCAGGGCGCGGGAGTTGATCGGATAATAAGGGTCGCGGTAGCTGTCGTAGAAATGGTTATCAACGATGACGACAGGGCGGTTATAGTAGCTGAGGGGGCACCACCCTACGTAATCATTGTCCGAATACCAGCTGACCCAGGCCGGGCCCCAGTGGATCCTCGGGATCCAATACCAGCCCAAGTTGATCCCCCAGTGCCACCTGCCGTAATGGGACGTGCACCAGCCCCAGGGTTCCGAAGAGATCCAGGTCCAGCCGATGATGGGATACCAGACCCATCGACCGAAATAGTAGGGTCTCCAATCGACGTAATGGGTATAGGGGACCCAGACATTTCCGTAGGGCTGTTCATAGACCCAGCGGCCGTTATCGCCCAGTTCTTCCTCATATTCGGAGATGTCCGAAGGCAGGTAAGCGGAGGCGCTCCTCCGGGCAAGAAGGTCGTCCCTGGATTCGTTCCATTGGTCGAAGCCGTCGGACCTGGCGTAGAAGCTTTCCGGGCCGGAGAGGAGGACTCCGCGGGCGGCAGAGAGCTTTTCCATCGCCCTGACCACGACGGAACCCTTTTCACCGGCCGCTTCGGCGGACCCTTGATGGACAAAGATCTGGGTCTCGTTGCCGGCGTCAACCTCGAAACGGTAAAGGCCTTCTTCGAGGATGTAGAAAGAGGCGTCCGGGGAGTGGACCTCGATGCCCTTCTCTTCTCCGAGGGAGCTAACACGCAGATAGGCGCGGCCTTCCAGGAGGTGGATATTGATCCTGCCGCTCGTTTCGCTGGGAAGGACGGCGAATTCCACCTGAGCGGAGGAGTCGATCCTGAGGTAGTTCCGCCGGCCGAACTGGACCTCGGCCTGCCCGTCCATGGTCAAGAGCTTGTCGCCAACGACCAGGGGCAAATTGACCTCGGCCTTTTCCGTCCCAAGGTCGGAAGCCCTCTGGACAGAAACCCCGCCCCTGACATAATTCAGGCGCGCAAAACTGTAATCAGAATAGTCGTCCGTTTCCGCCGCCGCGAAAAGAGGGGCCAGAACGAGAAAAGCCCCGAAAAGGACCCCGATCGAACGATTTTTTAACATCTTTTTGCTCCTCACGCCCATAAAAAGAGCAAGAACCATGCCATTCCACGCTCCCTTGATATCATGCCTCCGGCGCACCGGCCTGTCCTAATTTTCGGACAGATGTTTGAAGTAGGAGTCAAACCGGTTTGACCCATACTTCCCAGACCCGGAGGCCGGAGGCGGAGAGCGAAACCGGCAGGACCCTGATGCCGCCGCCGAGGGAGTCGATCGCTTCGACCATCCGGCGCCTGAGGCGGTCGTCCGGGCCGGCCAGGACCGCGAGCGAGCCGCCCTGGCCGCCCGCGCCGTTCACCTTCCAGCCGGACGCCCCGTGTCGGCGCGCGGTCTCGATGACAAGGTCGGCTTCCGGAGAGATAAGGTCCGCGTAGAGCCCGCGCTGGCATTCGTTGTTCTCCGTCATGGCCCGGCCGTAAGATTCCAGGTCACCCCGCAGCAGATGGTCGCGAGCTTCTTCGGCCAGCCTTTTCATCGTCTCGAGCCGGCCGAAGAGCGGACCTCCGGTTTCGAGCCTGGCGATGACCTCGTCGTGGATCACCGACGAGCTGTGGGGCTTTCCCAAGAAGACCAGGCAAGTCCTCCGGTCAAGTTCCTCCCAGATCGACGGCGCCAGTTCAAGCCCCGTGATCTCGGCCTTCGGATAATCGAACATCCGGATGTAGGTCACCCCGCCCCGGGCGGCGCAGATCTGGTCCTGGATGCCGCTCTGCTGCCCGAGCTTCTCTGTCTCGACCCGGTGGGCGAGCGCCGCAATCTCGTCCGGGGTGGCCCGCGGGCCCGCAAGGAAGTTCAAGGCCCCGAGCAGGGCGACACAGACGGAAGCCGATGTCCCCGTGGAGATGCCGGCCGGGACCGGCGAGAAGATGTCGATCTCGAGCCTCCACTCCCGGGGGATTCTGACCATCGCGATCGTGTGCTGGAGGAACGCGTGGGGCCGGGAAGCCGGCTTTTCCGGGATGACGGCGAACGTCTCACCGTAGTTCTCGGCATGGACCAGGACTCTCCCTTCCGTCCCCTCCTCGTTCTCCCGGACCCTGATCTGGACCTCGACGGGAGGGGACACGGCCAGATTGAGGACGTTCCCCTGCTTTGCGAACCAGGTGTCGGTCCAGCCGCCGATATCATTGATGCGCAGGGGCGCCCGGGCGTGAACGGTCCTGTTCATCAGGCCGCCCTGCGGTGCCGGACCTGGTCGAGGCTCACCGCCACGATGATGATGATGCCGATGATGATCTCCTGGATGTAGTTGGGCCAGCCCATCATCGTGCAGCCGTTCCGGAGGAAGGACATGATGAAGACGCCGATCATGGTCCCCAGGATGCTCCCCTCCCCTCCGTTGAGACTCCCCCCGCCGATGACCACGGCGGCGATGATGTCGAGCTCGAGGCCGACGGCCACCGTGGGATCGCCGACGGTCAGGCGCGAGAACTCCATGACCCCGCTCAAGCCGCAGAAGAGCCCGCAGATCGTGTAGAAGAGGACCTTGGTCCGAACGGTCCGGATGCCGCAGAGGCGGGCGGCCGATTCGTTCGAGCCGATGGCGAAGATGTGACGGCCGAAGACGGTGGACCGGAGGACCACGGCCATGACAACAGCGAAGGCGATCATGATCCAGATCCCGGGCGCCATGAGGAGCCAGGACGGACGCGGGCTCTTGGCCATGAGCTCGTTCACCCAAGTCAGCGGCGCGTCGATCTTCTGGTTCCCGGCGATCCATTTTCCCGCGCCCCGGGCGATGCCCATCATGCCCATGGTGACGATGAAAGGGACGAGCTTCAAACGGGTGATGAGGGTCCCGTTCACGAGCCCGACCAGGCCTCCGGTCAGGACGCCGAGGACGAGCCCCAGGATCGGCGGGGCGCCGGCGTTGATGGCGTAGGCGGCGATGACGCTCGACAGGGCGATGTTCGAAGCGGCCGAAAGGTCGATGCCGCCGCCGATGATGACCAGGGTCATGCCGAGGGCGCCGAGGGCCACGATGACGGATTGGGTGGCGACGCTCTTAAGGTTCGCGACCCTGAGAAACCTGTCCTGGACCTCGGGGATGAGGGAGAAGAGGACGATGACCAGGATGAGCCCGACGAAGGGGCCGAAGATGTTGAGCGCCGTCTGGAACTGCCGCTTGCCTTTTCCGTTCATGTTCAAACGTCCTTCGAGTCAGTTCTCCAGAGGACCGGCGGACCGGCCCACCGTCGCCGCGGTCATCAGGCTCTGGGCGTCCCATTCGGCGGCTCCCCGGGCGTCGACCAAGTTCCCCCGGTGGAAGACGGCGATCCGGTCGCAGACGCCCAGGAGCTCGGGCAGGTAGGAACTGACGAAAAGGACGGCCTTGCCCCGGGCGGCCAGCTCCCCGATCCATTCGTAGATCTGGGCCTTGCTGACGACGTCGACGCCACGCGTGGGCTCGTCGAGGAGGAGGATATCGGCCCCTTGATGCAGGAGACGGGCCAAAGCCACCTTCTGCTGGTTCCCTCCCGATAGGTTGATGACCTTTTCGTTCGGGCCCCGGGCCTTGATCTTCATTTCCCCGATCCAGCCCCGAACGGCCTTTCTCTGAGCCTTGACGCTGAGGAGGCCACGCCGGCGATACGGGCTGAAATTGCTGAGGGCCACGTTATCCGCGATCGTCATGTTCAGGGCCAGGCCCTCCCCGCCCCTGTCCTCGCTGAGGAGCCCCATGCCCAGAGCGATCCTCGACCAGGGCGCGTGCCGGCGGGCGGGCGCGCCGGAGACCTCGATCCGTCCGGATTCCAGGGGGTCCAGGCCGAAAAGGGTCCGGAGCATCTCCGTCCGGCCCGACCCGATTAGTCCCGCGACCCCCAGGATCTCGCCCCGGTGAAGGTCCAGGCTGACCCCCGACGCCATGTTCCTGCCCTTGAGGTCCTTCACCGAAAGGATGACGTCCCTTTTCGTGTGGGCGATCCGCGGGAACATCTCGGTGAACTCCCGCCCCACCATGAGTTGGATGATTTCTTCGAGCGAGGCGCCGTCCATGGTCCCCGACCCCACGTTTTTCCCGTCCCGGAGGACGGTGAACGTATCGGCCACTATCTGGACTTCCTCCAAAAAGTGGCTGATGTAGATGACACTCACGCCCTGGGTCTTGAGCCTGCGGACGATATCGAAGAGCCTCAGACTGTCTTCCTGGGAGAGCGAACTCGTCGGCTCGTCCATGATCAGGATCTTCGCTTCGTGCATCAGGGCGCGGGCGATCTCGACGACCTGCTTGGCCCCGACACTCAGCTTCCGGACGGGGATATCCGGCGAGATCTCCGGATGGTGGACGAACTCCAGGGCCTCCCGG